>OZ246408.1:773059-1002985 GCA_965231015.1 uncultured Gammaproteobacteria bacterium | reverse complement strand
GAGGTGTATGGTATTTATAATTATGCTCAAGCACAAACAAATACAAATGACCTCTCGGCCAGCTTCAACTGGGCGGTAAACCAGTCTGGAGTAACCACAGGTGATATTTATGGCGGTGAATTTTATGCTGAAGATTACGGTACCGGCACGAACGCTTATGCGGTTTTTGCCTCTGCTAGTGGAGCTACTAATAATTACGCTTTATATTCTGGCGATGGATATAATTATATGGAGGATGGTCTACGCATTGGTAGTGATGCTGATAGCATTGTAAGTAATAATGCTCTACATATATCTGAATCTTATACCAATGAAGCATCACATTCCGGTGTTTCTTCTTCCGTCACTGCTACTTATACGACTAGTATCAATTCTCCGATTTACGGATTACAATCACAGATGTCGATTGGTGGCATTACAGCAAGTTACTCTGATGATAAAGCTTATTCAGTTATGGGGCAGGTGACAAGAAACGGTGGTTCAGGCACCTTCGAGAAGATGTACGGAGGATATTTCCGTTCTACGGGTATATTATCGGCGGTGGTTACAGAGGCATGGGGTGTTTTTGGTGATGCGGCGGTTGGTGATACAAATTATGGTGTCTTTGGTACTTCAACCACCAGTAATGGTACCAATAATTATGGAGTCTACGGTCAGGCCAGTAGTGGTTCTGGGGAAAATTTTGCTCTGTACGCTGCTGAAGGGTTAGTTCAAATTGAGGGCGATACTACGCCAACCACTCTTTCTGCCGCTCGACAATACGCTACAGGCAGCGGCGACCTGTTTGTTCTCTATGACATTGAAAATAATGGTAATCTGTATACTGCCGGCGACATACACGTTGGTGAAGGTATTGCTGATGGTGACAGTTGGGTTTACTTTTTTGATGGGAGCTCTGACACTGGTCAGAATTTCGGTTGGGATGATTCTCCGGGACAATTTCATTTCAGTGATCGTATAAATGTAAGTGCTAACGTCAACAGCGGGTTTGCTGCCTATTTCTTTAATGACGGAAACAACACAACACGACACGGTATTGGGATTCAATCTGGTGAGGACACAGAATCCGGTACAAACTACTACCTTAGGGCTTACGATGGTAATGCCGGTGAAACCGGTGGTCTGCGTTCTGTTTCTGGAACCTTTGCCGTTTATGATACATCTGACGCACGCCTAAAAACCAACATTGTAGACGCTAATATTAATGGCCTCGAAATTATCGATAGTATTCAAGTCCGCGACTTTAATTGGGCTGATAATCCTGATGGTTCAATCAACCGAGGCTTTATCGCCCAAGAATTAATGGAGGTGTATCCAGAAATGGTTGTCTATGATGAAACTGACGATCTTTATACTATTTCAAAATCGTATTTGATTCCGGTTCTCGTTAAAGCAGTGCAAGAGGTTAGTGATGACGTGTTAGGGGATGATGGTGTATTTAAGACACTGGAACAGGAAATGGTTTTAACCGCCCTAGACAAGGCCACGGAATCTATTTCTGAACACGATTCAAACAATTTGACTTTCCGCGGTTCGGTTTGGAATGGATCAGATGCGGAGGATGTGGAAATGAAATTAACCAATACGGTCACTGACACGACAGATTACCGCTTGTCGGTCACTAACACAGCAGACGCTGAAGTGGCGTACGTGAATAGTGATGGTGATTTGGCGATCAGTGGCCGCTTGTACCCATCAGACCGGGGAACTCTGCAGGAAAATAAGTACATTTACTATGACGGCTCAGCCGGTCTTGGTGGTGATATGATGCGCACCAACGCCAGTGGTTGGGCCACCGGCAGTTATGACTTTGCGGAAATGTTCCCATCTGACCAGTATCTTGAGGCCGGGGAGGTGGTCACGATTGACCCAGCCAACCAGGAACACGTTAAGCGAGCCATTGCTCCGTATGACGACATGGTGGTTGGTGTTATTTCCACGAAACCCGGTTTCTTGGCCGGTGACAATAACCCGAATGAATACCCGGTAGCTTTAGCGGGTCGAGTACCGGTTCTTGTTAGCACGGAAAACGGAGCCATTGCCGCTGGAGATCCTTTGACCTCATCAAATACGACCGGCGTAGCCATGAAAGCAACTGAGCCGGGTCGGATTATCGGATACGCTCTTGACGAGTTTGATCAATCCGGAATCGGAACAGTGATCATGTTCGTGGAAGCCGGTTGGTGGGGCGGAACTACCGAGGTGGCTGAAGGTGGATCTGGTTCCGGTGGCGGATCAGTTGGTGGAGACGCCACACTTGATTCTTTGTCCATGTACGGCGACATTGCCATGTTAGGCAACAATATTATTGGTATCGCTCGATTAGCCGGAATTTCAGACCGCTGGAGTGTTGATGAAGAGGGAGCCTTTAACACCGAGGGTGGTTACACTGTCACTATTGAGTCTCACCAGGGTGAAGATGTTGAGGCCCATGCCGTGCTTTCTCCTGAACACAAAATTACCTTAGCCGGAACCGGTCAATTATCTAACGGTCAGGCTAATGTTGAGTTCAATGAAACTAACCAGGACTTTAATGGAATTATCTCAACGGTTGAGGATTATCGAGTATTGATAACTTTGACCGAAGAAGCAAATGGAGTTTATGTCACAGATAAGACCAATAGTGGTTTCAAAGTACTTGAACTAAATGGGGGAAATTCCAGTGCTACTTTCGATTGGTACGTTGAGGCTTATCGCAAGGATTATGAACCATCAGCTGCCGTGTGTGGCAACTTGGTGATTGAAGAAGGCGAAGAGTGTGATGATGGTAACGCTATTGATGGAGACGGATGCTCCGCGGCCTGCTTGAACGAAGTGGTGGCTGAGTGTGGAAATGGTGCGGTTGAAGGAGACGAGGAATGTGATGACGGAAATATCGAAGATGGAGACGGATGCTCTGCTGTGTGTTTGATGGAAGAAATTCCGGTTGAACCAGTCTGTGGAGATGGTGTAGTCGAAGGAGATGAAGAGTGTGACGATGGCAACACTGAAGACGGTGACGGGTGTTCAGCTATGTGTACAGAGGAGTTGCCACCTGAACCAGAACCGGTATGTGGAGATGGAACAATTGAGGGAACTGAAGAATGTGACGATGGCAACACTGAAGACGGTGACGGGTGTTCAGCTATGTGTGTAGTTGAAGCACCACCCGAGCCAGAACCTCAACCAGAACCAGAGCCTGAACCTGTTTGTGGTGACGGAGTGACCGAGGGAACTGAAGAGTGTGACGATGGCAACACCGAAGACGGTGATGGATGCTCTGCCATGTGTGTGATTGAATAAAAAGTAAACCAAAAAACCTCGTGTACCAGATGGTCACGAGGTTTTGAGTTTGCACAATTTGCTACTCTGCTCTGAGGCAGTAGTAGCCGCTGTCGGAGCGAGATTCGCCGTGGCGGATGATCTGTTCGGAATCAAGATCGATCTCGAGTTCAATCTCTTCGAGAGTGGCCAGGTCAACCTCCAGGGAGTAGCCGATTTCCTGGAAATCAGGACCGATCACGTCCAGTAGGATTTCGTCCTCATTGTTGTAGACCGTGATCTCGATTCCCGTGACGAGCAGCACTCGTTCCGGGTCGTCGCAACTCAGGTTGTACATGTCGTATGCCCCAGTTGCATCAATTCCACACGCCAGTTCGATCCCGACAGTGTCATTGATCCTGGTTACCTCTGGAAGGATCAGGATTCTGGTGTCCACAGCATCGAACAGGTGAACCCCTTCACTTACCCAGATCACACCTTGGGATCGGTTCGTTTGTTGGCGAGTCAAAGGGAGCTGATCCACGAAAAGCATGGGTAGTGGTTCCAGGGCTTGGTCACACTCCGTCCAGATCGTTACAGGAATGGTGTCTTGTTGATCAACCGCTTCCAGGTAACAACCTGCCGTAAGCAGAACAGGTATTAAGATGATAAAACAGCGCACTTTTTTCTCCTCTGCCGTTTTAAAACAGCAACCTAATATGAGAAGAGCCCCAGCGCATGAGCGGTGCGCTGGGGCTCGGAAGAGCAGGTGTTGCGGTCAGTCGAGGCCGTCGCAGTCGCGATCGACCCCGTCGCCCGGATAGTCGTAGGCGTCCGGGCCCCAGGCGTCGTTCTCCTCGACGCAGTCGCCCTCCTCGACTGTGTAGCCGTCACCGTCCCAGTCGACGGTGCCGTAGAGGCCCCACAGGTGATCCTGTTCGGCCTCGAACACCGCCTCCATCTGGGACTCGAATGCGGTCCCAGCGACCCAGCACTCGTCGTCCCAGTGCTCGTCTCCGGCGGCCACGTGAGTGGCGTCATAGTCGTGACGCGACTCGTTGTGGCCTAGTAGCAAATGGACAGCCTCGTGAATCAGACTAGCGCCCAGTTCACCCGGCTGCTTTTGAAATCGAGAGGCCCGGAAGGTTAAGTCGAGCACGCCTTCGGAGGCGCTCTCGACCTCGTACCAGTCGTACATGACCGCGAGCTTCTTCGGATCCGTCATGGATCCGTAGTACTCGTAGTCGAAGTACTCCTGGGCCAATTGGAACTTGGCCGACTCCACGTTCACCTTGATGGTGTTCGTGGCGTAGACCGCGGCCGCGGCCGGCACCACCGAGTCCTCGGTGGAATTCCGGAGCTCGGCGATGCCGCACTTGAATCGTGCAGAGTCGAGCTCGTCCCAGACCGCGTCGAAGTCCAGCCGGACCACGCCCTCGTAGTTGGCGTAGTACTCGGCCTCGGCGTCCATGCGGACGCCCCGGGCCTTCTCGATCGCGACCTCGATGGTCGCCATCTCGACCTCGGTGCAGTCTCGCACCTCGGTCCAGACCGGTGTGTTCTCGCCGCAACCCGAAAGGGAAGCGAGCATCATCAGAGTCAAGATGTTCATGATGTTGCGCATGATTGTTCCCTTTCTTTCGGTTGTTTGAATGTGCTTTCTACCCTGAATATAGCATATTTTAGCCTTTTTGTCAATACCAATAAGTCAAGGTATATTTCCCGAATGATTGACAAAATCAGCCAAATTTAGCTAAAATACAACTGTTCCTTACTGCGAAGGGAGACCAGGGACATGAAGAAAACAAACGTTCTTTTTACCATCTTGTGCGTTGTCTTGGCCGGGTGCCAAGATTATGCTTTGAGCGAGAACAAGGCCGCCATCGAGGTCAAGCCGGATAGTCTGGACTTCGGGTTCGTGACCACGGGCTTCTCGGCTGAGCGTGAGTTTCAGATCAAGAACGTGGGCAGTGCGACTTGCCAGATCGAACGGTTCACCTGGGAGAGTGAGGCGGACTACCTCTCGCTCGATCGAGGCATGAACGACCCCTTCACTCTCAACAAGGGTGACAGTGTGGACGTGGTCGTCACCTACGCCCCGGACACAGACATGACCGAGCTTACCAACGCGGTGCTGGTTTACCACGAGCTTTCGGACGAAGCCGAAGTTGTGGAGCTTCTCATGAGCGCCGGGGCCGAGCCGGACATCGAGGCTGACCCTGATTTCCTGGCTTTTGGTTCGATCAACTCGAACGAGACGCGGAATGAGAACGTGGTCCTGTCCAACGTGGGAGACGGCCTTATCATCATCGATGACGTTTCTCTGACCGGGGACAGCCCGTTCACGCTGAACCCGGAAGACTCCGTGGGAGCGGAACTGGCAAGCGGCGAGGTCACATCGATCAACATCACCTTCACCCCGAACGGGGCTACCGGTAATTTCACGGGCGAGGTGCTCGTGGCCAGCAATGACCCGGACGAGTCTGAACTCTTGATTCCGATCACGGGTAGCTCCGGAGTCCCTTCAGCCTACTGTTCGGTTGAACCCAACCCGGTCTTTGCCATCTTCGAGACGGCCACCTTCCATGCCTACGACGTTATGGGCAACATGAGCTCGGATCCGAACTACTCGCAAAATCAGCTGACCTTCGACTGGACGCTCTTGGCACAGCCAACAGGTTCGACGGCCAGCCTGCCCGGTGGTTTTGATCCGGATCGGAACCTGTCCCCAGATATGCCCGGCACCTATACGGGCGAGCTCGTGGTGTGCAACCCGAATGAAGATTGTTCTGATCCGTGTGTGGTGGATCTGGAGGCCATCACGAGTCAGGATCTGTGGGTCGAGATGTACTGGACCCAGGCTCCGGACGACATGGATCTGCATCTGATTGGACCGGGCGGCAGTTTCAATTCCCAGATGGATTGTTACTACGCCAACATGAATCCGGACTGGGGTGTCCTTGGAGACCCGAGTGATGATCCGTCCCTTGATCTCGATGACATTCCGGGAACCGGACCGGAGAACATCAACGTGGCCATGCCTGCGGATGGCACCTACACCGTAGCCGTGCATGACTACAGCGGGTCCAACTGGCCGAGCCAGGACATCACTACGGCCAACCAGACTACGGTCAATGTCTGGATCAGTGGTCAGCTGGCAGATACCCTGAATTGCTCGATCACCGGGGACGACACTGTGACCGGCTTCTTCACGATCGAATACGTGAACAGTCAGGCTACGGTAACTGCGCTCAACTGCTCGGCCATGTAGAAGGTCTCTTCAACATCTCCCTTTGCCTCTTTAGCCTGACTTCGGTCAGGCTTTTTCCTTCCAAAACACTCCTTCTTGACTTATTTTAAGGAAAAAGCTAAGATACGAGCGTTAATTTTTAAGCTGTCCCGTTGAACGGGACAAAGTCCATACCCTAAAACGGGTGTCTCAAATATGAATTTGAGACCTTTAATGCTTATGAAGTACGAATTACTCTACATTGTGCCTTCTTCTTTTTCAGATACTGAAATTGAGGGGGTACAAAAGGAAGTGGCTGCTATTGTGACGGCCGCAGGGGGAACAGTTATCCGCGATGAGTCACTTGGCAAGATCAAACTGGCTTATCCAATTAAGAAAGTGCGACACGGCACCTATATTTTGGTACAGTTTGAGGCTGAGACATCTATTCTCAGTGATCTTGAAGCCAAACTTCGTTTGGAGGATAAGATCATTCGCCACCTGATTACACAAATGCCGGCAGGCGCAGAAAACAAAGTTTATGAAATCGCTTCTTACATAGCTCCTCTCTCCGCTGAAGGAAAGCGTCAGGACAAACCGGTTCGGCAGTCTAAACCTGTTGAAGTAAATGAAGAGCGTAAGGCTGCTCCGTCTAGGGAAGACGAGGCGGAGTCCCACCAGGCTGACGATAGTGAGAAAAAGCCAGAGCTTGCTCCTCCAGCGCCGAGTAAGCCTGAAGAGACCGCACCAAAAATGAGTGTGGAAGAGCTTGATAAAAAGTTAGACGAGATTCTCGAGTCTGACGACCTTAATGATATTTAATTCAAACATCTATGGCTGGTTCACTAAATAAAGCAATGATCATCGGGAACCTTACCCGGGACCCGGAACTTAAACAAACCACTTCAGGACATTCTGTCTGTTCCTTCGGGGTGGCCACCAATCGAGTTTGGAACGATTCTTCCGGGCAAAAACAGGAGCAGGCCGAGTTTCATAATGTGGTAGCATGGGGCAAGCTCGCTGAAATCTGTGCCCAGTATCTTGGTAAAGGACGAAAGGTGTATATTGATGGACGATTACAGACTCGTGACTGGGAAGGACAAGACGGAGTTCGCCGTTATCGAACTGAAATTATTGCTGAGAACATGATTATGCTTGACCGAGCCGGCGCCGGAGCTGACCAATCAGCTGGCCCAGCACCAAGCGCTCCGGCACCAAAAGATGAACCATCAGCCAATCCAGACGATGAAATTAAAGTGGAAGATATTCCCTTCTAAATTATGCGACCAAAGAAAACTGCAATCAAAAAAGAGCGACACTGTTTTTTCTGTGTGAACAACATGGACGAGATCGATTATAAAGACACCAATGTGTTAAAGCGTTTTATTTCCAGTTACGCGAAAATTGTGTCTCGAAAGCGTAGTGGAGTTTGTGCTTATCATCAGCGAAAACTCGCTACGGCAATTAAGCGCTCTAGAACCATGGCTTTGATCCCGTTTGTTCAGAAATAAAGCTCGGAAAATTTTTCTGGTCACCGTTCGGCCTGGTCAATATCTATTGAATTATTGATTCCGGGCCTCACTCACCGTCGGCCATGTTAAGTCTGTTGTTTTGGAAGATAAGTTCGATCTGACAACATGTCCTCCGACTGTGCCCAGAAAAACATTCCTTCACTGGAGAGTATCGTAATGAAAAAAACAAAGCAGCAAATAGAAAGAATAGCTAAAGCCCGGATGGATTTATATGAAGCCATCCGGAGCTTTTTTGATTCACGTGGATATCTCGAAGTTGAAACACCACTGATGGTGACAAGTCCAGGCATGGAGCCGAATTTAGATCCATATTCGGTTGGAGAAAAAGCTTTAATTACCTCGCCTGAATATTCAATGAAAAAAATGTTGGGCCAGGGGATGGAAAAGATTTATACCTTGACTAAGGTTTTTCGTTCCG
This sequence comes from uncultured Gammaproteobacteria bacterium, assembly GCA_965231015.1. Lineage (GTDB taxonomy): Bacteria > Patescibacteriota > Patescibacteriia > UBA9934 > CAZDDW01. The sequence continues at coordinate 994,566 of OZ246408.1, read as the reverse complement.
GTGAAGCAGAAACCGATGAATTGCACAATCCAGAATTTAGTTTACTTGAATGGTATGAACAAGGGATTGATTATCAAGAAGGAATGAAACAGACCGAAGAGTTGGTGCGTGAATGTGCTCAAGGCTTCGGATATAACGGATCAATCGATTTAACTTCACCTTGGCCTCGATATCGAGTTCGAGATCTCATGCTCGAGCATGCGGAAATTGATCTTGAAAGTGATCGGTTTCAAAAAAAGTGCGATCGGTTGAAAAATGAAACCGGTGACACAGAGTCCGATACTTTTTATCGAATTTGGATTGAGAAGGTTGAACCGAAGTTACCTCGTGATCGTGCTTTCTTTGTTCATGACTATCCGCTCTATCAAGCAGCACTTGCCAAGAAAAACAAAGATGGCAAATATGCTGAGCGCTTCGAGGCATATCTTGGGAATCTTGAACTTTGTAATGCATTCACTGAACTCACTGATTCAGATGAACAGAGAGTCAGGTTTGAGATCGAGCAAAAAGAACGAGAAGAACTTGGTAAAAAAGTATGGCCGATTGACGAAGAACTTTTAGCCGTGCTATCATCCATCCAGAATCCAAGTTTTGGCAATGCCCTCGGGCTTGATCGATTACTCATGGTACTCATGGGGGCCAAATCAATCAATGAGGTTTTATTAATCAAGAAATAGTTATGGCTTCTCCAAACGAAATAAAAAAAGGAACAATTGTTAATTTGAACGGTGAAATGTGGGTGACAGTTGATTTTCAGCGCGTGTCACCTGGCAAGGGTAGCTCATTTGTTCGAACCAAGCTTAAAAATCTTCAGACCGGTAAAGTTCAAGATCAAGTTTTCAAGTCGGCCGAGAACCTGACTTTCGAAGATGTGGTTTTTAAGAGCATGCAATATCTTTATCATGATGATATGAATGTGACACTCATGGATTCGGTTAGTTACGAACAAGTGGAGATTCCAGTGGATACGGTAGGAGACGACGCGAAGTTTTTAAAAGAAGGGCTTGAAGTTAAAGTGGCAACTCACAATGATGTTCCACTGGCGCTTGAACTGCCACGCAAGATCACCTATGTTGTTAAGTCGGCTCCACCGGCTGTGAAAGGAGACACTGCCTCTGGAAACGTGACCAAAGAAGTGGAGTTAGAAAACGGAATGAAGGCCAGTGTACCAATCTTTATCAAAGAAGGAGAAAAGGTGGTGATAAATCCTGAAACTGATTCGTACGTGGAACGAGTGAATGATTAGGTAAAAATAAAACCACCCTTCGACATCGCTCAGGGTGGTTTTTAGTTTATTTGATGGGTTGTTTTTCAAATCCCCACGGGCAAAGTCTTCTCATCAACCCGATCATCTCGCCTCGTAGATCACCCAGTTTATCATCGAGATAATCTTTCGTTACCAAACCTGGTAATTTTATTTTTATTTTTTCTGTCCGCTCTTCTAAATTAGATAATCTATTTTCTAAATTATCGAATCGTTGATCAGTATTACCAGCAAATTCAGAGATCGCATCTAACACATCTTTAATTGTTGGTTCCTCCTGTTTCATACAAGACAATAATATCACATTATTCTACAGTAGCTAAATGGTCTTTGATGGCCTGTCGGATTTGTTTCATGAGTTTCGGATTCTCTCGTAAGGTTGTTTTGGCGTTTTCTCGACCAACTCCAAGTTTTTCTTCACCAAATCCATAACTGTTACCACGTTTATCAATCACTTCTGTTTCAACTCCAAGATCAAGTAGATCTCCAGCAATGGAAATTCCTTCATTATACATAATGTCAAACTCACAACGCTGGAATGGCGGGGCAACTTTGTTTTTGACAATTTTTGCTTTTACACGATTACCAATAATTTTTTCCGCTTGTTTGATCTGAGCAGCTCGACGAACTTCAATTCGGACTGAGCTATAAAATTTCAGAGCATTTCCACCTGGCGTAGTTTCCGGGTTTCCGAACATTACCCCAATCTTCATTCGGATTTGGTTGATAAAAATAACAGTGGTGTGTGACTTAGACACAATTCCAGCCAATTTTCGTAAAGCCTGACTCATCAAACGCGCTTGGAGACCCATGTGAGTATCCCCCATGTCACCCTCGATTTCCGCTTTCGGAGTCAGGGCTGCTACAGAGTCTACCACCACAACATCAACCGCACTTGAACGAACCAGGGTTTCTACAATCTCGAGTGCTTGTTCGCCAGTGTCCGGTTGTGAGATAAACAGTTCATCAATATTGATTCCGATCTTACTGGCGTATTCCGGGTCTAAGGCGTGTTCCGCATCAACAAAAGCAACCACCCCGCCCTCTTTTTGGGCTTCAGCAGCAATGTGCTGAGCCAGTGTGGTTTTACCGGATGATTCTGGACCATAAATTTCAACGATACGTCCCTTTGGGACTCCGCCAACTCCTAGGGCTAAATCTAGTGATAAACAGCCTGTGCTAATGGATTCAACCTGCATGGCTTTGGCTTCTCCAAGTTTCATGATTGATCCATCACCGAACTTTGTTTTAATTTGGTTGATAGCTTCTAATGCCGCTTCTGATTTTGGGTTAGCATCAGGTTTCACATTTTTTGGCATATAAAGATAATTTACGAATTTTCAGTTTTCAATTTTCATTGAATTATTAAATTTTCATTTGTCGATTACAGGATTTAATTATCGCCGAAAAGATTAGGGTTAATTCAAGTGCCTCCTGTTGTAATTTTTCGATTTCTATATTTTCAGTTAGAGTCTCCCTGATCAATTTCAACCAATATTTGGTTTCATGCGCCTCTTTTTTGCAAATATTTATTTTATTTTTAAAATCTCGCTTCGAGCTTGCTTCATTTGCTTCGCAATAATTTGCTGCAACACCTGTACTAGAACGGACTATTTGCTTAATTATTGGATCGGATATCACATTTCTAGTTAAAGAAGACATGGATTGAACAACTCGTTTTGAAAAACGAAACGTTCTTTTTTCAAGATCGTATTGTTTTTCGGTTTGAGACATTGAAAATTAAATGAAGATTGAGCCTTGATAATTGAAAATTACGTGTTATTTTATCCATTGTCAATGTGGATGTTAGCAAGTCTAAACAGTTGACAAAAAGGAATACGAAAACAGGGCTAATCCTCCCTGTTCTTGTTTGTCAAAAGGTTTTAGCAAAGTATGTTTTTCCACACGAGATTACTCGTAGGCCTCACTATTCTACCACTTCTGTCGGGTTTTCAACTGTGGATAGTTCTTCAAGGTTAATACTATTGTTTCCACCCTCAAATACCACGGTTCGGTATATTGTTGTCTTTCGTGAATAACGTCGAGCCCCCTCAATTGTGACAATATTCAGGCCACGTTCCAGGTCAATGACAGTGTAGAAGTATCCTGTTGAGTCTGGCAGAACTTGATTACCATCAATCCATATTTCAGCTTGCCCCTCTACATATCCACTTACTTTGAGCCGGGCTTGTTCCGTAGCTAGATCATCTTGGGGTTCATAAACAATAATTTCAGGTGGAGCCATAATGGCATTAATCTGAAGACCAAGGTAGACGATGATTCCTGTCACAATCACTCCCAGAATAGAAAATTTTACGATTCGGTGAGCGACTAAAAATTTAATCCAGCCAACTTTTTGTCGTGGCATGCGCATTGGGTCAACGATCACATCACATGTACCACGTTCTTCCTCGTACCGCTTTAGATAGTAGTCAACATTTCCGCCCAGCATTTTGACATAGGTACGTAGAAAATTTTTCGTATACATCGGGGCTGGCAAAGCTTCCCAATCATCAGCTTCCAAGGCCTCTAAATACCGTCGTTGAATTCTGGTTTTGTGGGCTGCGGTATCAAGCGTCATGGCCAGGCGCCGGCGCATTTGGTGAAGATTAGTGCCAATTGTTTCGTCCTCCTCCAGTTGGCGGACAATGAAACTCATAAGTCGCGTTCTTCCTCATCATCTTTATTATCCTCATCCTCATCCTCATATTCCTCCTCCTCTTCTTCTTCTTCTTCACTTTCTTCGTATTCTTCTGCATCATCATCTTCCATATCTTCTTCCCGTTCTTCATATCCGTCTTCGTTTTCCTCGAAATCCTCTTCTTCTACACCATCTTCCTCTTCTACATCTTCCCAGTCGTTTTCACCACCCGGCATTTCATCTACTAATATTTCACGAGGCTTTGATCCTTCCGCAGGGCCAACAATCCCTTGTTCTTCCAGAATGTCAATGATTCGGGCGGCTCTTGCATAACCGACTTTAAGCCGACGTTGCAGTAGGGAAGTAGATGCTTTTCCAGCATTCATTACAATCTCCACAGCTTCCTCAAGGAGTGGTTCGTCCTCGTCACCGGCTCCGAAAGATGAACCTGACTTTTGTTTTTCAGTAATCTCGTAATTGTAATCAGGTGTTTCTTCCTGCTTCAAAAACTTCACGATACGTTCTATTTCTTTATCTGATACAAAAGCACCCTGCAGACGTTTAGGCTTGGAAATTTCAGCTGACGTAAACAACATGTCTCCGCGACCAAGAAGTTTTTCAGCACCCGAGGAGTCAAGAATTGTTCGTGAGTCCATTTGGCTAGCCACTGCAAAAGCTACCCGGCAAGGAATGTTGGCTTTAATGAGTCCGGTGATTACATCAACCGATGGTCGTTGGGTAGCTAGAATAAGATGAATACCGGTAGCCCGGGCCATTTGAGCAATACGAATAATAGCTCCTTCAACTTCATGGGCCGCAGAAGTCATAAGGTCGGCCAGCTCATCAATCACTACTACTACCTTCGGCATCTTGTCCTTGGATCGAGCGTTGAAAGATTGAATATCACGTGCTCCAAATTTAGAAAGCACTTCTAGACGTCGTTCCATTTCTCGGACCGTCCACTTTAAGGCATTTACAGTTTCATCAACCTTGGTAATTGGGGGAACCAACAGATGAGGAAGACCGGTATAAGCAGTCAGTTCAACCCGTTTTGGATCTACCATGATAAATTTAAGATCGTCCGGTCCGTTTTGGTATAAAAGGCTCACTATCATGGTGTTTAAACAAACCGATTTTCCAGATCCGGTAGCTCCGGCCACCAGCATGTGTGGCATTTTTTCAATTGGCATGGCCCAGACTTTGCCAGCCACGTCTTTACCAAGAGCAACCGTTAAATTAGTTGATCGGCGTTGAAAAGGTTTGGACTCAATCAGTTCACGTAAGCTGACCATGGCTACTGACTGGTTCGGCACCTCAATTCCGACCAAAGATTTACCCGGAATCGGAGCTTCAATCCGAATTGGGTGAGCCGCTAAAGCTAAAGCTAGGTCATTGTTTAAGGACACGATTCGCGAAAGCTTGACTCCTTGAGACGGTCGTAGGGTGTATTGAGTAACGGTTGGTCCAACGGATGAATCACCCATTTCTACGTCCACGCCGAACTGTTCAAAAGTCTTCCTGATTATTTCTGTGTTGTTTTTTATGTCACCAGACTTTGGTTTGGAACCACGGTGTTCCAACAGATCGAATGGTAAATCTATTTTTCGGTGCCGTCGGGTGGTTAAAGCTGTTTCGAGATCGGTTTCAACGGAATTGCTTTTTGGTTTTCTTTCTTCTTTTTCTTCCCCCCCTTCATCTTCTTCCTCCCCTTCTTCATAATCCTCTTCGTCTTCTTCTCCGGCCTCCCATTCTTCATCTCCTTCCAACCACTCTTCGTCTTCTTCGTCAGCTGATCCCCCTCGGTGCAACAGGCGACCAAACGGTCCGGTGATATGTGTATGCAAAGACATGACTGAGCGCAGTGACGTGTTAAAGATTAGCATGATCGAAACAACCAAAAGAGCGGTAATAGTGACAAACCCACCCCAAAAACCAAATATATTTCCCAGTACATAATTTAATAGCTCTCCAATATAACCTCCGTTGTTCATAATGGTTTCTGTGGTAGCGCTAGAGCTTTTAAAAGCAAACAGGTTGACCATGCCATTGAAGGACAGAAAAAAGAACACTAGTCCAATATAGTTGTAGGCAGACAGGCGAATGTGTTCTGGATAAAGCAGGTTAGCTCCGATGATCAAGAAAATTATCGGAACCAAAAATCGATCCATTCCAAACAGGAAGGCTAGACCGTAGTCTACTGCCTCACCGGCTGTGCCGGCCAAGTTAAAATAAGCTAAAAGTAGGATGGCTGCAATAGCAAATAGAGCTACGGCCACAATTCCGATTTTTGTTTCGGGATTTAAACCTAGAAAATACTCCTCTTCGTCTTCCTCCTGACGTCTTTTTTTAGTGGTTTTTTTCTTTCGAGCCATAATAAGTTCATGAAGATAACAAGCTTATTTTAGCATTTTTTTACTGGCTAGGAAAGGGAAGGTTTTACCTTGACAATTTAGCTAAAATATGATATATTAAAGTACCGCTTTTAACAAAGGTTATTCATGATAATCCGAGCTTCTCGGACCGTGAACGCCAGCGGTGTACTAAGGAGGGCTATTCCAAATGGAACGCCTGATCGAAATCAAACAGACCGAACTGAACCCCACCCTTCGCGCCTTGTCAGACGCTGGTTGCACCGTGGACGACGCGGCCTGGATCCGTCAGGACTCCAACGCCGCTCTCGTGGTCGAGTTCATTCACGAGAAGCGCCAGCTCGCGAACAAGAACTCCTTCGAGCTGACCGTCGAAGAGCAGCTTGCTGCTCTGAAGCGCCAGAACGAGCTCGGCAACTGGGGCATCTCCGAGGACGTGTTCGATCGCCTGGCCAAGACAGTGCCCGAGTGGCCCGAGGGACGCGATGCCTACCGTAGCTTCCGCATCCGCTTCGGCACGGGACGCGACGGTATGATCCAGACCTTCGAAGCGCACATCGCGGCCATCAGGCGCGTCCACGACAAGTCCTTGCGCTGGGAACAGCTCCTCTCGGGGAGCCACCCGAACCAGGGCGAGGACATGGAGCGTCTGCGCCTGCTCGCCGGCAACGATACGCACCAGCCGGTGGTCGAGTGGATCATCATCGACGATCTGTCGGCTCACCGCAAGCGTGCGAGCATCACCGCTGTCCGCGACAACAATTCGCTGGCAGACGAGGGTCTCGTATTGGCCTGGCTTTTCCCCAAGCGAGTTCAGGCCATTGACTACGACAAGCTCCCGGCCTGGTTCTGTGCTGGCTACGAGCTCAACGTCCCCGGGTACGATTCCTGGACGTTCGTGCCGCTCGTGTTCTTGAGCCGCTTCGTTGGCGAGGTCGAGTTGTACGCCAGCGACCTGAGCTTTGTCCTTTCGGGCTTCTCGGTGCCTGCTTCCCGGGAGTAACCGGTACTCGGTACTTGGCGCCTTGGTTCTTGGTTAGAGCTTGACCTCTTGCTCATTTGACCTTGGCGCGAAGCGCCTCGCCACATCCGACAAATCTAGCCACATTCAGTTGGCGACTCGAAAAGAGTCACAACCACAAGGATGTGGCTCTTTTCTTTGTCAAATATGTTAAAATACCTATGGAGAGTAGGTTCATGAATATACATTTACGGATGTGTGTCACCGAAATCTGCACAAATTGCATATGTTTCCAGAGTCATGTTGATTAAGGGTTGGCATGAGTGTGTAACGCAATCTTGTGGGTACTCCGTGCTGGTGCTTGGAATCATCCTTCAAGGATTGGATTCCGCATAAAATACAAGAGCCGGGTGCGCCTGGCTCTGGTGGCTTGGAAGGTATCAGTGCATATGAAGCTTTCCCCGAGTACGATTCCTGGACGAACGTGCCGATCGTGAACTTGAACCGCAACGATGGCAAGGTCAAGTTGAACGCCAACGACCAGAGCAATGACAATTCGGGCTACTCGGTGCCTGCTTCCCGGGACTGCCTACAAATTTAAAGAAACGCCAGTTTAGGCGTTTCTTTATGCAGATGAATTTATTTGTTTCTGGCGTTTAAGTCATTGATCCAGCCACCAATTTGTTTTCCGATTCCATTTAAATGAGATTCTATTGCAATGTATTGTTTACTCGTAATACAGCGACAATCTTTACAAAGGCGGATCAAAAGTTTTAGGATATCCAGCTTGTTACTGGCTTGGTGTACAGATTTTAGTTTAAGACTTATGTCTTGCTCTGCAGCCGCTTCTAAAGCAAGTTCCGTAATGCGTAATAAATATTCACTACACTTGTTTCCTAAACTGTAACGTTGGGTTTTAGGAAATTTTATTAATATTTCATGCCAAGATTTGTTCGCTTCATAAAGCGCGTGGACAATTGGCACATCAAACATGCTATGAACCAACTTTCTTTGATCCCTCCGACTGTCAGGGGGGGGGGACGATACTAGGGCTGTTTTTCATAAAAACGATGATTTATTTCTTAAAATTTGTTCACTTGAAAACTTGTTTTTAGCCTGGGATAAATTTTGTATTGGCAAACGCAGTCGAATTGATGTTATGAATTACGAATCAAGGCTTGAGGATAACATATTTTACTTACATAATGAATTGCGATCCGGAAGATACCAACATGATCCTTACGAACCTTTTGTTGTTCATGATCCAAAGCGTCGACAAATTAATAAAGCCAGTGTTAAAGATAGGATAGTCCATCAAGCCGTGTTGAATATTGTCGAACCAATTTTTGAAAAACGTTTTGTCTATGACAGCTATTCTTGCCGAACAGATAAGGGCACTCATACTGCTGTCAAAAGATTAAGGTGCTTTATAAACAAGGCTTCGTCCAACAACACCAGAACCGTTTATGCACTTAAGTGTGATATCAAGAAATACTTTGCTAGTGTTGACCATAGTGTTCTAATGAGTTTATTAACAAAACAAATATCCTGCAACCGTAGTTTGAAATTGTTGCAGAAGATCATTTCAAGTTTTTCCGTTGGTCAACACAAAGGTATTCCTTTGGGTAATCTGACCAGCCAGCTATTTGCTAATGTTTACATGCATGAGCTCGACCATTTTGTGAAGTTCGAGCTCAAAGAAAGGTATTATCTTCGTTACTGTGATGATTTCTTGATTTTACACCAGGACATGTGTCACCTCGAGCAACTGATACCAATCATACAAGATTATTTGCAAACAAAATTACGCTTATCTGTCCATCCAGATAAGACTTTAATACGAACCCCAGCTCAAGGAATTGATTTTGTTGGCTATGTATTATTGGAACATTCAACGGTACTTCGAAACAAAACTGTGAAGAGAATGATTCGAAATGTGAATCAAGAAAACAAGAGTTCTTATATTGGGATATGTTCACATGCCAACATGCACGAGTTGCAGAAGAGGATAAAAAATAAACTTTTTTTAAAGGTTTTACCTTGACAATTTAGCTAAAATATAGTAGTCTTTGATGTTTCGTCAATGTGTGACGAATCACCTTCAAAATGTGTATCTTTGGTCAGGAGGTTAATATGGACCCGCGAGCTGAAGGAGAATTACGAGAAAGAATAGAGTGGGTTGACCGTTTTCTGGACGCCAACAGGGAGCATGGCGACCTGGCCGAGACGCTCGGAAGCCAGGCTTGTACTGATGAAGAGTTGTTCGGGTGTTTGAACGACGTGATCAGAGACATCGAACAGCCCATGAAGCTCGAGGTCATCTATTGGCTGAACTTGATCTACCGCGTGATGGACGGGGCCTTCGTATCCGAGATTGCGCTCGAGATACTAAGTGCACTCAACCAGGCTCGGTTGATCAAACATGTTGGTAACCAGTCAGTGCGAAATCTGGTCATTACTGCGGCCAGATTCGGACATGCTCTCTACGCCTTCCAGGGTGACAACATGTATCGGGTCAAGGCCAAGTACTTTGTCGCGGCCTTTGGTCTCGGCGTGGTCAGAAGGTTTTGGCCAGGCCTAAGTCAGCGCCTCAAGCTGGCTTCCTTCCGCAGGGACGGTCGCATCACCATCGATGACGCGGCCTAACTCGCGACGGACCCCACAGCCAATTCTCGGCTGTGGGACCGACCTGTGAACTTGATATAATATCGAGAATACAGCTCGGACGAAGGGGTGGAGACATGATCGAAGTCTTTGTGACGATGGGTAGACGGATAAAAATCCGAAAGCTCTCAGCTCGAGGAGTGCTTGACCCATACTTTCACCTGTACGCTTCGTTGTTGATCGAAGAGTGTATGCGTGAAGGGTTTCACTGGTCAATATCTTCGTTGTTGGCCACAGAAGTAGAAAAGACCATGTGGCAACATGCCGAGGCTATGGTCTTGACCGAACATTTCAATCGTCAAAAGCAAGCACTCAAACCTTAGCCCCTTCTGCCGACGTAACGCAGGAGGGCCAACCTCTGAATTCGAGATGTCGAGTCTAGAGGTTGACCAAAATCTGGAGGGGAGATGAGACGAGTTCTTTTTTCTATTTTTGTTATGATTTCTGGATGTTCTGACGAATGGAAGCATGAATACGAGTGTTCTGACTACGAACTCGAGCGGGTCGATCAGGCATATGAAGAGGCCTACCACTTCGAGTCGGAGATTCAGCAACAGCTCGAGGAGATGATGGGGGACCAGATTCCGCGGGTCACGGTTCTCGAAAGGATCATGGCTGTGGAAGACTTCGAAATCACTTGCGCCTATTTTGCCGACGACGCTCCCTCTCGTGCCCAGGTTTACAAGGCGGAAAAGCGTTTGGTTCTGCCGGTAGCTGAAAACATCGAGCCCTTCTTTGACCCAACGATCATCACTGAAGATGATATCGACGAGTGCTACTGGGGTGGTGGTCGTGAATTCATGGAAACCTATTATCCGCGTTACAGCATCAGGTGCACTCACGCGGTTAACTGGGGCATGCACTGCACTTGGTCCTGTCCGTTAATCGCTCAGATGGTCAGTGGAACCTCCTCAACCGCTAACTTGGTTTCTGACATTGTTCACGAAGGTGGTCACGTAAGCTTGCCTGGAATGGCCCACACTTGTGAGGTGCCGGTCGTTAGCATGTTGGATTGTCCATCAGGTAATGTAGTAGAGGATGAGATTCTTGTTGGTGGCACTGCGGCTGGAGTTGAAGTACAAGACTTCATGGTCGCGGCCGGTAACGAGATCTCGCAGATGATAGAAACCCGCTATCTGGCGGAGCAAGAATAACTTGGAAACCCCGGCATCTGGTCGACCTCGATCAGCTCTGCCGGGAAATTTTTTCAAACATCAACATCTGTCCTTGAAATAAAACCAAAATTAGATTAAAATTGGATTTCAGTAGATAGTCATTCGAAAGCTGTGGGGAAGGAGATGACACCGCTGAACCATTGCCGTGAGCGCCCCCTCACTTCGGTGAGGAAAATCTCTCTCCTCGCGTTCGCAAGTACTGGCTCGGCATCTCTTCGACGTTATCTTGGACCCCCAGCTTCCGGATGAGTATCCAAACCGCCTTCGGGTGGTTTTTTGCTTGCTTTAGCAAAACTTACCGTCAATTCTGTTTTTTTGTGGATAAATTGTGGCATAGTCACCCTTGACAAGGTGTTTTATATAGATTAATACGCTAAATTTAGCTAAGTTTTAATTTTCCCCGTCTCTTCCACCCCTTATCCACCCATCTTTTCCTTGACACGCCTTCGTTTATTTGATATTCTCCTCATGATTTCACCCCGTCTACGGCTGAATGGTCAACCGGGTAACCAATGATCGTTAAAACTCCTTCAATTGCTGCGTTGTGGGTCCCCACTGACTCGTCGACGTACGTTTCAGTACGCCTCCTCGTCAGTTTCCCCACGCCTTGCATTTGAAGTTTTTTAACAATCATTTGACTATTCATAAACCCCCACGAGAGATGGAAGGTGAAACCAATTCATTTTTAGACGCTGTTTCGTTTTTGGAACGGGGTTTTTGTTTTTATAATCAATTTTAATAATCATTTCTTAACTCATTATGAAAAAATTCCTTAAAACTCCTCCTAGTCAGATGGAGCGTAAGACTTTCGGGGCGGCAGTTGATGCCATGGATTTGCCAGACCTGATTGAAGTCCAGCGCGCATCGTACGATTGGTTTTTGAAGGAGGGAATTCGAGAATTATTCGGCGAGGTTTCTCCAATCAGCGATTTTATTGGTCGTGATTTGGAATTGACGCTGGCTGACTACTATCTTGATGAACCTAAATTTGACGAACGAACGTCAATGGAAAAGAATGTTACCTACGAAGCACCGCTTCGTGTAAAGGCCGTTTTAAATAACAAACGTACCGGTTCGGTTAAAGAGCAAGAAATTTATCTCGGTGATTTGCCGATCATGACACCGCGTGGAACATTCGTGATCAATGGAATTGAACGAGTAATTGTTTCTCAGCTTGTTCGTTCTGCCGGGGCTTTCTTCACCGCTGATGTGCATCGCGGACGTCGATACTATGGTGCAAAAATTATCCCAACCCGTGGAGCCTGGCTCGAGTTTGAAACAGATCCTAAAAATGTAATCTGGGTTAAGATCGATCGGAAGAGAAAGGTGGCAGTAACCTCACTTTTGCGTGCTTTTGGAGTGAGCGAAGATGAAGAGATTATGAAGTTGTTCGAGGATGTTGATGTACACCCAACCAATAAATACATTGAGGCAACACTCTTAAAAGATGCCGCCAAGAATGAGGACGAAGGATTAAAGGAAGTATATAAGCGAATCCGTCCAGGCGATTTGGCTACTGTTGATAATGCTCGTCAGTTGATTCATTCAATGTTTTTCAACTTTGACCGTTATGATTTACATAAGGTAGGTCGATATAAGTTTAATCTTCGTTTTGGATTGGATATTTCAGAGGATGCAGTTGGACCAGAAGAAAAACGAATTCTTTCCAAGGAAGACTTGATTCGAATCATCCGCGAGATTATCCGTTTGAACATTGCTCAGGAAGAACCGGATGACGTGGATCACCTGGGGAACCGACGCGTACGAGCGGTTGGAGAGTTGATTCAGGGACGCTTCCGTGTGGGACTAGCACGAATGGAGAGAATTATTAAGGACCGAATGTCTACACAAGACATTGATACTCTTTCTCCGGGAAGACTAATCAATGCTCGTCCGGTGATTGGATCAGTTCGTGAGTTTTTTATGAGCTCACAGTTGTCACAGTTCATGGATCAGACTAATCCGCTGGCTGAACTTGAACATAAGAGACGTTTGTCAGCTATGGGTCCGGGTGGACTTAGTCGAGAACGAGCCGGATTTGAAGTGCGTGACGTTCACTCAACTCACTACGGTCGTATTTGTCCGATCGCAACTCCTGAAGGACCAAACATTGGTTTGGTGGGGCACCTTGCTTCCTACGCTGTGATTAATGAGTACGGGTTTATTGAGACTCCATATAGAAAGGTAGTTGAAGAAAATGGAAAGATGAAGGTGACAGATGATATTGAGTATTTGAATGCCTTTAAAGAAGAGAAATCGGTAGTGGTTCCCGCAACTGTAAAAGTAGATGAAAATGGTTATTTGGTTGATGAATTTGTTGGTGCTCGAAAAAATCAAGAAGCGCAGGTGCTTCCATCAAAGGAGGTGCAGTACATGGATGTGTCTTCCCGACAAATTGTTTCGATCGGTACTTCGCTTATTCCATTTTTGGAACACGATGACGCCACTCGAGCGCTCATGGGAACCAACATGCAACGACAGTCTGTGCCTTGTATCAAGCCTGACCCACCGATTATTGGAACCGGTGTGGAGGCTCGGGCCGCCTATGACTCAGGTCACGTAGTGATTGCTGAACAAGCTGGAACAGTCACCAAATTGCAGGGTAACTTGATCGAGATTACAGATAGTAAGGGAGTTGTTCATCCGTACGAATTAAAAAAGTTTACTCGTTCTAACGCTTCAACTGGAATCAACCAACGTCCAACAGTGGAGCTTGGTCAAAAAGTGAAAATGGGAGATTTGATTGCTGATGGTGCTGCTGTTGCTGACGGGGAATTAGCTCTTGGTCAGAATATGTTGGTCGCCTTTATGGCTTGGGATGGTTATAACTATGAGGACGCGGTTATTATTTCGGATCGAGTTGTCCAACAGGACCGCTACACCTCGGTTCATATTGAGCACTACACGATTGATGTGCGTGATACCAAGCTTGGACCTGAAGTGGTGACCTCAGACATTCCAAACGTGTCTGAAGAAAAACTTAAGAACCTAGACGCTGAAGGTGTGATTCGCATTGGAGCTGAAGTAAAATCTGGTGATATTCTCGTCGGAAAGATTACGCCAAAGGGTGAAACTGAGCTTTCGGCTGAAGAAAAATTGTTGCGGGCTATCTTTGGAGAAAAAGCCCGCGACGTGCGTGACAGCTCGCTTTATTTGGAGCACGGTGAACATGGAAAAGTGGTAGATGTAATGGTCTTCTCTCGTGAAGCGGGAGACAAGTTGCCGCCTGGTGTTATCAAATCCATTCGGGTGTCAGTGGCAGACCTTAGAAAGATGCAGGTGGGAGACAAGGTGGCCGGACGGCACGGTAATAAGGGTGTGGTTTCACGAATCGTGCCGGCTCAAGATATGCCTTTCCTTGAAGATGGAACTCCGGTGGATGTAATTTTAACTCCGCTTGGTGTGGTTTCGCGTATGAACCTGGGGCAGATCCTCGAGGTTCACTTGGGGCTAGCGGCTAACGCGCTTGGTTACCGAGTAAAGACCCCGGTGTTAAATGGTGTCACAGAAGAAGCTATCAAGGAAGAATTGAAAAAGGCGGATTTGTCAGAAAGTGCTCAAGTTAATCTGTATGACGGACGTACCGGAGAGCCGTTTGAGAATCCATCAACCGTTGGTTACATGTATGTGTTAAAACTTTCTCACATGGTGGAAGACAAAATGCACCAACGATCAATTGGTCCATATTCACTTATCACCCAACAACCACTTGGTGGTAAAGCACAATTTGGTGGACAAAGATTTGGAGAAATGGAGGTGTGGGCCCTTGAAGCATATGGGGCATCTCACACTCTGCAGGAGATCCTGACCATTAAATCCGATGATGTACCCGGTCGCTCTAAGGCCTATGAATCGATTATTAAGGGCGAACCGATTAGGAAGGTAAACATTCCAGAATCCTTTAACGTTCTGATACGTGAAATGAAAGGACTCTGTTTAGACGTTGAGTTGCTCAAAGAAGGGAGCAAGGTCGAGCTTGGCGAAGACAAAAAGAAAGATCCTGTTAAAAAACAGTAAAGGTAATTAAGAGAATAAATATATGTTACAGAAACAAGAAACCTTAAAAACCACTGACTTTGACTCGATTCGTCTTCGCTTGGCCTCACCGGATACTATTCGTGATTGGTCGCACGGTGAAATCACTAAACCGGAAACCATTAACTACCGAACTCAAAAGCCAGAAAAGGCCGGACTCTTTGCAGAAGAAATTTTCGGTCCAAGTAAAGATTGGGAGTGTTATTGCGGAAAGTATAAAAAGATTCGCTACAAGGGAATAGTGTGTGATAAGTGTGGTGTTGAAGTGACCCACTCGATTGTGCGACGTGAGCGTATGGGGCACATTGATCTTTGTGCACCGGCTAGTCATATCTGGTTTTTGCGAGGGGTGCCATCAAAGATTGGTACTATTCTAGACATGTCAGTCCAGTCACTGGAAAAGATTATTTACTTTGCCAACTTCATTATTACAGATATTGACGAAGAGGCACTCGAAGTTACCCGCGAACAGGTCAAACAGGAGTACAAGCAAAAGAAGAAAATTATTGAAGGTGAATACAAACGTGACATTGATCGGGCGGCCAGCAAGTTTGCCGAAGATAATAAAAAGTTGAAAGAAGAAACGGATCGTTTGGAAACTTTGAAAGATGAAAAAATGGAGGAATTGGACGAAGATTTCATGATCGTGGACAAAGAGCTTAAAGAGATGAAAGTGATGCAGATCATTTCCGAGACCACCTATCAGGATTGGTCACTCAAATATGGTCACATTTTTGAGGCTGAAATCGGAGCTGAAGCTATCAACACTCTGCTTTCTCGAATCAATTTGGCCGACACCATGAAACTCATGGAAGAGGAGCTAGAAAAAGCCAGCGGTGCTAAAAAGGATAAATTGGTCCGTCGGTTGAAACTCATGAAATCACTTCACTTAAACGGGATTGAACCACATTGGATGATCTTAAAGGCTGTTCCTATCATTCCGCCTGATTTGCGGCCAATGGTTCCGCTTGATGGTGGGCGTTTTGCAACTTCAGACTTGAATGATTTGTATCGACGCGTAATCAACCGCAACAATCGTTTGAAACGCTTAAAGGATTTGAACGCACCGGAAGTGATCAGTCGAAATGAAAAACGGATGTTGCAAGAAGCGGTAGACGCTTTAATTGATAACAGTGCTCGGCACTCAAAGACCGTGATTGCGGCGACCGGTAAGAAGCGTCAGTTGAAGTCGTTAGCCGATATCTTAAAAGGAAAGCAGGGACGTTTCCGACAGAACCTGCTTGGAAAACGAATCGATTACTCTGGTCGTTCAGTGATTGTAGTGGGACCGCACCTTAAGATAGAACAGTGTGGTATTCCAAAGAAAATGGCTCTGGAGCTTTTCAAGCCATTTATCATCAGTAAACTCATTGAACGTGAGTACGTGCACAATATTCGCAGTGCCAACCGTTTCATTGATTCAGACCGACCGGAAACTTGGGATATTTTGGAAGAGGTTATTCAGACCGCTTTCGTGCTATTGAACCGTGCTCCAACACTACACCGACTGGGTATTCAGGCTTTCCGACCAACCCTTATTGAGGGTAAGGCTATACAGTTGCATCCGTTGGTGTGTAGCGCTTATAACGCTGACTTCGATGGAGACCAAATGGCAGTTCACGTACCGCTTACTGAAGAAGCAGTCTGGGAGGCGGAAAATCTGATGCTTGCCACCAAGAACTTATTGAAACCTGCTCACGGGGCTCCAGTGGCTTCTCCGGGAATGGATATTGCCTGGGCTACCTATTACATGACAACCACCTTTGATGAACCTGACGAAAAGAATCTCTTAAATTTTGCTGATTTGACTGAAGCAAAGTATGCCTATAGCATTAAGCAGATTGGTTTGCGTGACTGGATTCGAGTTCGTTTGAACAATGGTGAAGTGATTGTTACGACTACCGGGCGACTGCTTGTTAATGAAAAGTTTCCGTCAGATATTCCGTTCATGAATCAGGCTATTGGTAAAAAACAGTTGGCGACAATTGTTAAGGATGCCATTGAAATTAATGGTTCAGAAGCAACTGCTAAAGTACTTGATGATCTAAAAGATCTTGGGTTTAAACATGCCACCCTGTCTGGATACTCTTATGGTGCAGCCAACCTTCCGGACGTGCAGGGTAAAGATGCCTTGATCGAGGAAGGGGAGAAAAAGATTCAAGAGGTAGAAGAATATTTCTCTCAGGGACTCTTAACCCAATCTGAACGCCACAATTCCATTGTCAAAATTTGGAATGAAATCAAGGATAAAGTTGCAGATTTAGCTTGGGATCAGCTTGAAAAAGACGGTCCAGTATTCAGTATGATTGAATCTGGAGCTCGAGGTTCCAAGGGGCAGTTTACCCAGGCGGTGGGCATGATTGGACTTAAGGCTTCTCCGTCAGGAGGAATTATTGAGTTGCCTGTAAAGCGGTCGTTTAAGGAAGGGTTAGACGTGTTGGAATTCTTTATTTCAAGTCACGGAGTGCGAAAAGGGTTGACCGATACGGCTCTTCGAACAGCTTCAGCCGGATATTTGACTCGACGTCTGGTGGATGTGTCACAAGATGTGGTAGTGCGTGCTGAAGATTGTGGAGATGCCGATGGAGTGCTTTTAACCAAAGAAGAGTCAGATGAAATTGGTGAGCCACTCTTAGTGAGAATTCTCGGTCGGGTGGCACTCTCAGATATCAAGAAGCCGGGTGGTCGCAAGGTCATTGTCAAAGCCGGAGAGTTAGTGGTAGAGGATCACATTCGGGAACTAGAGTCCGCTAAAGAAGAACTCCAAGAAGCGCATGTGCGTTCGGTAATGACCTGCAAGCTACGCAACGGAGTGTGTCAGAAGTGTTATGGATACGACTTGGCCTATAACAAAATGGTCAAGCCGGGAACTGCAGTGGGAATTATGGCCGCTCAATCCATTGGTGAGCCTGGAACGCAGTTGACCATGCGTACCTTCCACACTGGTGGTGTGGCCGGTGGTAAAGATATTACCCAGGGTCTGCCTCGTGTTGAAGAGCTTTTTGAAGCTCGTCAACCAAAACAAAAGGCGGTCATGGCTGAAGTGTCCGGAAAAGTTGAGATTGAGAAGGTAGAACGAGAAATTGTTCAGGCCGGAACCGGTAAACAGATCGTGGATACTCGACCGGGCCAGAGCGTAGTTAAAATTCACTACACTGGTATGGAAGAAGTTTCCTATGCTGTAAAGCGGGGTGGTAAGGTCATGATTGAAGACGGAACAGATGTGCAACCAGGTGACGTGCTTGGGGAGCAAAAAGATGGCGAAAAAGTACTTTCTGAAGTAAAGGGAACTGCCAAGGTAGAAAAGAATACCATTACGGTAGTTTATGAGGCTTCAAAGGTTCGTGAATACATTATCCCGCCAGGTTACTCACTCTACGTTAAGGACGGTGACGAAGTTGTGGCCGGTGACCCTATTACTGAAGGTCACTTGGATTTGCAACTTTTGTTCAAGCATAAAGGGCAAGACGCTGTTCAACGTTATCTCTCAAAAGAAATTCAGTTTATCTACACCTCACAGGGACAGAAGCTCAACAATAAACACATTGAGATTATTATTCGTCAAATGTTTAGTCGAGTTATGGTTACTGATGCCGGAGACACAGAATTGTTGCCGGGTGAGATAGTGGAAAAGAATACTTGGCTTAATGAAAACGACCGCGTGGCTGCGGAAGGTGGTAAGTTGGCAGAGGCTGATCAGTTGTTCCTTGGTATAACCAAGGTTTCACTCTCGACCGATTCTTGGCTTTCTGCGGCCTCCTTCCAAGAAACAACCCGAGTATTGGTTAATGCGGCCGTGACTGGACGAATTGATAAACTGCAGGGATTGAAAGAGAACGTGATTATTGGGCGCTTGATTCCAGTGGGAACCGGGTATCCGGATAACTTGCTTGAATTGGAAGAGGAAATCGAGGAAGAGTTAGAAGAGGAGGGGGAGGAAGCTGAAACAGTTTAGTTATGTCTGGACACAGTAAATGGCACAAAGTTAGACAGAAAAAGGGAGCCACGGATGCAGCTCGAGCTAAAGTGTTCACAAAACTTGCCAAAGCTGTGACTGTGGCCGCACGCGATGGTGGAGGAGATCCATCCATGAATTTCCAGTTGCGCATGGCGATTGATAAGGCCAAAGCCGGGAATCTGCCGAAAGACAAAATCGAGCGAGCGATCGCTCGGGGAACCGGAGAGGGTGGAGAAGGTCAGCTCGAAGAAGTTGTTTATGAAGCCTATGGGCCAGGAGGAATTGGTATGCTGATCATCGGACTGACCGACAATACTAATCGGACCGTGGCAGAAGTAAAACATATTCTTGGTAAGTATGGTTCTTCCATGGCTGGACAAGGGTCAGTAATGTGGATGTTCGACCGTAAGGGTGTGATCAGTCTTGAGGATGCATCCAAGGTGAAAGATCGGGATGAATTCGAATTAACTGTGATTGATTCAGGCGCTGAAGATATTCAAGATGATGAAGGTGGACTTGAGATCATCACTGCACCAACGGATCTACAAAAAGTTACGGAAGCGATTAACGTACTTGGTATTGAAACTGATTCAGCAGACTTAACCTACGTTCCAAAAGACCCACAAGAGATTGATGAAGAATCACAAAAGAAATTGCAAACTCTTTACGAGGCATTGGATGATAACGATGATGTGTCTGATGTGATAACCAACGAAAAATAGTTGAATTAGACAAAAGCAGGCGCCGAGCCTGCTTTTGTGATATATTGATGGTATGCCTAAGGAAAGAAAAGTTATTTTTGGAATTGATCCTGGTTTCGGCCGGTGTGGTTTTGGTGTGGTGATGTTCGATGGGTCGGATTATGAGATGATAGATACGGGTTGTATCACAACCGAAACCGAAACGGCTCATCAAGATCGGTTGCTTGAAATTGAACAGGATATTATGGAACTCTTAACTCGAACTAACCCGGAGGTGGTGGTAGTGGAAGAATTGTTTTTTGGCAAGAGCTCAACCACGGCTATGAAGGTGGCCGAGGCTCGCGGGGTGGTACTTGCGGCAGTGGCTAGGGCAGGTCTTCCACTAATCGAATTAAAACCAAATCAAATTAAACTTGCTGTTACTGGGGATGGCAACGCAGATAAAACTCAGATGCAGCAAATGGTTAAACGTCTTTTAAGCTTATCATCGGTACCCAAACCTGATGACGCCGCTGATGCTTTAGCTGTAGCTATTGCTGGTTCAACAATTAATCTTGATTTATGAAGCCTGAAATACGCAAAGATTATATTCAAGAAAAGTATGTGTTGATTGCTCCCAAGCGTGGCAAGCGACCGCACCAAAAGCCAAAAACAAGTCTCAAGAAAACCAAAGCTTGTCATTTTTGCCCGTCTAACCTAAAGGAACGTTTGGTTGACTGGCAGGGGGAAAAGAACGACTGGAGTATTGCGGTATTGAAAAATAAATACCCAGCAATCAGTCCCAAAAATCCCAAGGCTTATGGATATCAAGAGGTGGTGATCGAGACCCCTGATCATGAAAATCATTTAGAACAATTATCAATCAAGCAGATCCGGAATCTTTTTGAAGTTTATGCTCGAAGAACTCTGGAATTGCAAAAAGATCGAAAGATAGATTACATTTTGATTTTTAAAAATAGTGGTGGGCCGGCCGGGGCTTCAATTCAACATGCCCACTCACAAATTTTTGCCACAAAATTTTTGCCACCACACTTAAAAGATAAGGCTGAGCGGGTAAAGAAGTATCAAAAGGAAAAGGGTCGGTGCTTATATTGTGATGTTATTAAAAAAGAAAGAAAAAGTCCGCGCTTTGTCTTTGAAGATGATAATGTGATTTGTTTTACCCCGTATGCATCTATGCACAATTATGAGGTTTGGATTTTGCCGAAACGTCATTTAGATAATGTGGCTGAATTGAATCCTGATGAACAAAATTCGTGGGCTAAGGTGCTGAAAAAAGTTCTCAAACAAATCAATAAACTTAAACTACCGTACAATTTTTATTTTCACCAAGTGGTTTCTGAATCGGATCAACACTTATATATGAAAATTATTCCTCGAGGCAGTGTTTGGGCCGGGGTCGAGATTGGTTCAGGATTAATTATCAACGCTGTCAGCCCGGAAGACGCAGCAAAATATTATCAAGAGGTCATGTAGGCCTTGTGGACGACTGTTGGTAAGGAAAACGACTCAAATATGCTATAATTTGATATAGGTTATGAATAAAAAAGGCTTTACACTGGTGGAGTTATTAATCGTGTTAGGAATAATTGCAATCATCCTAACGATTATTTTGGTTTTACTTGATCCACCACGACGGTTTGCAGAGGCCCGTGACGCACAACGGTCGTCAGATGTAGAGTCAATTATCCACGCCATTCGGATTGATGAGGTAGATCACGCTGGATATTCTACCACTGCCTTGTATACTCTTTATCCCGGACATAATTATCAGATTGGCACGTGTCTTTCAGGGGGTGAGTTTTGTGGTGATGTGTTAACCCAGGAATCCTGTGTTGATATGTCACGTTTATGGGAAGAGGGTTATTTGGGTAAGATTCCATACGATTATCTCTATGGAACCCCGGAAAAAACCGGGTATTATATCCGCCGTAACACTAATGGAATATTGGCGGTAGGAGCCTGTTATCCGGAACGAACAGACGAAATTGAGGTTGCCCGCTAGCTTAGTATTTTCGTTGACAAGATTAGGGATATTTGCTAGAATTTGGTCACTCCGTTAAGGACGTGATTTTTTTTCGGGCTGTAGCTCAGTAGGTAGAGCGCATGGTTTGGGACCATGAGGTCGTGGGTTCGAGACCCGCCAGCCCGACCATGAAAATGATCAATTTACAAATTTTCAATTTTTCATTTAATAATCAATTTAACAATTAGTTAATTGAAACTTCAATGAAAATTGAGCCCTGATCATTGTAAATTTTCAATGCGGGTGTCGTATAAAGGCTATTATCTCTGCCTTCCAAGCAGATGATACGGGTTCGATTCCCGTCACCCGCTCCAAGACAAAACCGGCGTTTAGGCGCCGGTTTTGTGGTTGTTTGATTCAGTCGATCCTAGTACGGGAACAGCATGTAGTTCAGAGGTGTTAAATCACCTCCGTCTACATACATTTCAAAAATGTCTTCACTTGCTGGGACCTGGTAAGTTGATTGAAAGCGCATCTGATTATATGTGTCCCCTGGGAGTCCGTAGTAAACTCCATTATTGAGATACACTATTTCTCCGCTTGGGGCTACCAATAATGTTCCGTCCGGATGCACAGCACTTGCCAGATCATCCCCGATTTCATAGTTTGCCCAGAAAACATCTGCCACATCACGAACAAACCCGGCCCATTCTTCACCATACAGATCTTCAGCGATGGTTTCTGAATCAATCTCGCGCAGGATGCCATTGTGTTCAACTGCATAAACTGAATTAGCTGTTTGAATTTTAACAAGGTATGTTCCTGGTCGCATGGTAACGTTAGCACCAAGTGAGTACTCGTCCATAACTGATTGTTCTACTTCTTGAACATCTTCAAAGCTTTTATACCAGGAATAAAAGACGGTTTCGTTAGGGAAGGCATGGCGTTTACCATCGGCTCCGATGGTGTAAACAGCTGAATCGTATGTAGTGTTTTTGTCTCCATCATCAGGTAGTTTAATCAAGTCTCCTTGCTCGATAATACTATCTTCGGACTCTTCTCCTTCGCCCTCTTCTTCCTCTTCAGATTCTTCCTCTTCAGATTCTTCCTCTTCAGATTCTTCCTCTCCCATTGTCACAGAAGTACTAACCGCATCAAGTCGCCAGGTCACATCATTGTTGGAATTAACACGGATATACTCATAAGGCTCTTCACCAAAATATTCAATGGTTAGACTGTCTCCCAGCGGCAAGGTATCACCATGATCATAAACAATATATCCCTCGGAGTCATAAAAAGTCACTGTTGCTGAGGCGCCATAATTAAGCAGATTGTAGTGAAGGATTACATCAGAGGTCAGGTCTGTTTGTTCGAAGCTTAGTTCGAGGTAAGAATTTTGAGCCATATAATCAGCATATGCATCATCTGGTTCACCAAGTGAGTTGTCCGGATTAAGGATCTGTCCATATGTGGTAAGCAAGGTGTCCGAATAGATTATCTCAGCAGCTGCGCGCAGACCAGTCACTGGGGTCAAAAGAAGACCCAAGGCCATTAAAATGATTATTTTTTTCATAAATATTGGGTTAATTGTAGCTTGATTATACCCTATTTTATCCCAGAAACATAGTCTTTACCAGGACTTGCCAAAATTACATTTTTTAGCTATACTAGGCCCTGTCCATTAGAATCAGTTGAAGTAATTTCAATGATCAAATGTGGGCGTGTAGCTCAGTTGGTTAGAGCACAGTCCTGATAAGACTGGGGTCCCTGGTTCGAATCCAGGCACGCCCACCACCCTACGCTTCATTAAGATATTTATTATAAAGCGGAGGATGTCCTCCGAAGGAGCGAAGGAGCGAAGGGGGACTCTGAATATTGATCATGAAGCTTCGGATGGTGAGCCACCAATCAATAACAGAGACCCATATGCCAGAATTATTTCACATCGGAGATTTAGAAATATTAGCCCGCCTCGTCATGGCCGCGGTGTTGTGCGGGATGATTGGAATAGAAAGGGAATATCGTCATCGGCCAGCCGGAGTGAGGACATACGCCTTGGTTGGAATGGGAACAGCTTTATTCACCATTGCCTCTATTTCTTTTGGGGCTATGGCTACTGATGGATCGGTTGATATTTCTCGAGTTGCTTCATATGTTTTGGCCGGTATTGGTTTTATTGGTGCTGGAACAATTATTCAGTCTCGTGGAATCGTGAAGGGTTTGACTACGGCAGCGTCAATCTGGATTGTGGCGGCAATCGGTATGGTGATTGGAATGGGGCTCTATGGGCCAGCGATTATCGCTGCAGTTTTGTCCATGATAATTTTGGTTGTATTACGAGGCCTACACATTGAAGACGAAGATGATAATTAATTAGTCGAAGTGGCTGTAAAAGATTACAACTAAAAAATGACTCCTTTGGAGCCGAGGTAGCTCAGTGGTAGAGCAGAGGACTGAAAATCCTCGTGTCGTGAGTTCAATTCTCACCCTCGGCACCAGTGGAGTCATTTTTTATTGCGAGTGGTATCCCGCCAAGCATGAAGATGGCGGGGGAGCAGAGGACTGAAAATTCTCGTGTCGTGAGTTCAATTCTCACCCTCGGCACCATTGAAGAATCAGCCTAACGGCTAGTTTTTTCTTTATTTTAGCCAAATTTGCTTAAATTGAGCATAAAATGATTGACTTTTTGCCTAGAATATGATGAAATATATATGTAGAAGTGTCAGTAGGAATACGCCTGCGAAACGCTTCTCGAGGAGAGGAGAGACCGATGGACGCCACCATCAAGCCGCGTGTGGGCAAGTATGCCCCCAAGCAGATCCGCCAGAGCGACGGAACTGTCGTGACGGTGATCCCGGCCGGTGGTGACATCGGACGGGCCGCGTTCTCTGGAACGCACACCCGAGCGACAACGCTCACGTCTAGCGCTCGGCGCATCAGGGGCATGCTCCCCGCCGCGCTGTGTCGCGAGGCCGAGCAGGTCGTCGCCTTGGCCAGCTAACTAGCCGGCCACAACAACTCTCAACGACCGCCCTCCTCGGAGAGCGGTCGAACTTCTTTTAAAACTGAATTTTCAACCATGCAACAGCCAGGGGGAAAGGCACAATGTTGGAGCAGGACAGAAACGAAGAAGTGGAAGCCGTATATCGGCACTACCTCGGCGATGACCTCGTCGAGGCCCTCAAGGAGCTCGGGGTCATCAACGGTGCCCGACCGCTTATCGACCCGCGCATCATCGCGCACCGCCCGGCCGGGGATCCGGATCACGAGTTCTCGGATCTGGTGTACCGACTGGCCGAGCAGCAGGGAATCGAACTCCCGGACTTCTATCGCAACCTCATTGGTGAGCAGGCCAAGCGCATGCGCTTCCTGCGAGCCCAGCTGATTCGTGATACGAACCGCCGGCGCGAGGCCCGCGAGATCGCTAGCATCATGCAGCTTCAGGAGGCGGCCATTGGTCAGCTGCTGGAGTACATCGCCATGATGTCGATCGATCAGTCGACCGGGGCGCTGAAGCCCGAGGAGTTCAACCGGCAAATGACCGGCTGGATTCGGGAGATCATGACCGAGCGGGAATTGCCCGGGTACGCTGCAACGGGACGGTTCGGCACTGGGGTGTACACGGAAGACGACGCTGTGCTGACGCTCGCCCGGATCCAATCCCCGGAGATGACCCGCCATTTCACGGCGCTCGCTGCACCGAGTGAAGAAACGCGGGTCTCGTTCCTGCAGGCCGCAGAGTTACACCAGCCCTTCAAGGCGGTGAGCCCGTTCTTGCACCAGGAAGGGGATCTAAACGGTTTCGTGTTTGCTACCCAGGGGTACGACCTCATGGGGGTCGATCACGCCTACCGTCAGGTGATGGCCGAGATCGGGATCGATCCGGCTCTCGGAATCCGGCCGGCTGTGACAGCTGTGCACGTGCCTTGGTCGGATACTATCCGTACGGCCATGTACATCTCCCAGGGTGAACCGTTCTGGTCTCCCCAGGAGCTGCCACCACGTCTCCTGAATACGTGGGTACGCCTGCTCGTCTGGACGTTCGAGTTCTACTCGGCGCCGGAGCTCGTGGAGTTCCTGCGCCGCGTGTACCAGCACAACCCGGACGTGTTTGCTCGGGTGGCCCGGCAGATGGATCTGCGTATGATCCGTCCGGCGGACATCGTGCGCATCCTTGGCCGGCAGAGTCCGGAGCAGACCCTCACCGACAGTCAATGCTCCGAGCTCGACGAGTTCGCGCGTTATGCCTTCCACCTGTACCATGCTACGGTACGTCAGCCTCACGCAGACATCATCGAGCACGTGGGTCGCACCACGACCGCGACCTCGCGGCGTCAGTTCGAAGAGTTGGCATGCCTCGATAACGCGGCCATGGCCGTGTATCTGGCTCTGCCGCAGGGCGAAGCCAGTGAGGTGTTTGACTTCTTCACAGATGCTCAGAAGATCGCGATCAACCGCAGTATCGACTTGTGCGAGGCTATGGTTGAAGCCATGATGAGGATCGAGGCCGAGATCACCTCCCGAGAGTTTGATCTTACCAAGATCAACTTCACCCTCGTGCAACTACCCGCTCCACCACCGGCCATTCCGGCTGGGGAACTGGACGAGTACGAAGAGGGAGAGGCCTTCCGGGATGACGGTCCGCCCAACTCCGACGAGGAGATTGCCATGATGAGCATGCCCTCGTCGTTTGATGAGTCGGATTCGAGCAGTAGCTCGGATCCGTCCGGAGGTGAGGGAGACGAGGCGGAGTCTGATGAGTTCAAGATGCTCACCACTTCGGATCTCCCTTCCGAGCAGACCGTTGATGCGTCTGACCCGGAGGCCAAGCCGCCGCAGCATCCTCGCTTCAGGGGAAAGCTGCCCGAGATACCGCTTTCGGCCAGCCTGCAGGCGATCGAGGACGGCATTCCAATTCCGGAACCGGGAATTGAACCGGAGTCGGAACTCGAGGGTGATACCACCGAGGAGCGACCGAGTCGGTGTCCGGAGGACGAAGACGACGAGTCGAGTGTCGGAGATTCGGCTCCACCGATTCATCTCGATACTGTGGACGAAGCGGTCGACACCCCTCCACCAACCCGTGACATCTCCGGGCTTTCGCACCGAGAGGTCGAGGCACCGGTCATGGTCGATCCCACGCCACCGCCCATCACGGACGTGGCCGAGGAGATCGACGAGGGCAGTGTGAGGGAGGACACTACGCTTGGCACGCCGAGTCAGGAACAACGCATCGCGCTTGTTCCCTCGGACGAGGAGTCGTATCACGATCCGGACGGCAGCATCGAGCTCGAAGGCGAGCCGGATACCTCGGAACAATCCTTGGTTGATCCGGACGAAGACGAGCCTGATGACTCGGCCAGCATGGCCGCGGCTACGACTGAGGGGATGCCCGAGTACGGTACTGAAGCTCAAGAGTTGCCGGTCTACGGCGACTCCGGCTCGATCGAGGAGTCGAGTTCACTCGGTTCGGAGTCCACGTCCAAGCGTCGCGGCAACTCGGCCGACGACGACAATGATCCTTCCAGTAACTCAGGTCCGGCGAAAACCTGAGACCTATCTACGCAACGTGCGGGGGCAGACACACCATCTGCCCCCGCTTTTCGTTTTAAATATGGTCCGGTTTTCTTTGGGCCGGCAAAGAAAATTTGATAGCCCTGCCTTTGGCGGAGTTTTGTGTTTAGAAATAATAAATATCGAAACAACATCAATTCGGTTCAGAAACAACCATCACTTGGCCAAATTATTCAATCATTCAAATCTTCTGTGACGCGTATTGTCAGGTTCGAGATACCAGGTATCAAAATTTGGCAACGAAATTTCCACGACCGTAATATTCGCAATGAATCAGAGCTCGAACATTACCGACAATACATAAAAATTCGAAAAGTTAAATCAAAAAGACCGTCAAATGGCGGTCTTTGCCTGTCCTCCGAAGCTTTAGCGAAGGAGGATTTTGTCTTTGCTCAGCGATTGCAACGTCGAAGATCTGACAGCGTCAGATCTCGACCTAGGATGTCTCGCCGATGGCGAGATTTTTCCTTTAGAAAGGAGGTGATCCACGAACAGCTTCCGCTACCCGTGCCTTGTTACGACTTCGTCCCTATCATCGAATTCACCTTCGGCCGTCCTACAACGACCTTCGGGTGCCCCCGACTCTCTTGACGTGACGGGCGGTGAGTACAAGACCCGAGAACGTATTCACGGCGCCGTTTTGATGCACCGTTACTAGCGATTCCAACTTCATGCAGTCGAGTTTCAGACTGCAATCCGAACTGAGATCGGCTTTAAGGGATTAGCTCCACCTCGCGGCTTGGCAACCCGTTGTACCGACCATTGTATCATGCGTGTAGCCCTGGATGTAAGAGCCATGCTGATTTGACGTCATCCACACCTTCCTCCCTCTTGCGAGGGCAGTCTTACGTGACACTTGTAACACGTAACGTGGGTTGCGCTCGTTACCCCACTTAAGGGAACAGCTCACGCCACGAGCTGACGACAACCATGCAGCACCTGTATAGCACTCTCGAAGAAGTCTTTATCTCTAAAGATTTGCAGCTATATGTCAAACCCAGGTGAGGTTTCTCGCTTGGTATCGAATTAAACCGCATGATCCACCGCTTGTGCGGGTCCCCGTCTATTCCTTTGAGTTTTAGCCTTGCGGCCGTACTCCCCAGGCGGGATGCTTAACGCGTTAACTTGGTTCAACGGCACTGAGAGGGTCGAAACTCCCAATACCTAGCATCCATCGTTTAGGGCGTGGACTACAGGGGTATCTAATCCCTTTCGCTACCCACGCTTTCGTCCCTGAGCGTCAGAACTGTTCCAGTACACTGCCTTCGCCTTCGGTGTTCTAGCCGATATTAACGGATTTTACCCCTACACCGGCCATTCCGTGTACCTCTCCCAGCCTCTAGTCACCGCAGTATCATTCGCAGCCCCAGGGTTGAGCCCTGAGATTTGACAAATGACTTACGGGACCGCCTGCGGACCCTTTACGCCCAATAAATCCGGATAACGCTCGAGGTCTCTGTATTACCGCTGCTGCTGGCACAGAGTTAGCAACCTCTTATTCATAAGGTACCGTCATTTGTTCGTCCCTTATAAAAGCCGTTTACAACCCGAAGGCCTTCATCCGGCACGCGGCGTCGCTCCTTCACACTTTCGTGCATTGAGGAATATTCGTGACTGCAGCCACCCGTAGGTGTCTGGGCCGTGTCTCAGTCCCAGTGAGCCGGGCCATGCTCTCACACCCGGTACCCGTCGTAGCCTTGGTGAGCTTTTACCTCACCAACAAGCTGATAGGACGTAGGCCCCTCTCAAGGCGTCGGAACTTTACAAGGGAATGACTTGCGTCCCCCCTTGACTATCAGGTATTAGCCCAAATTTCTCTGGGTTGTCCCTGACCTTGAGGTAGGTTACCAATGCGTTACTCTCCCGTTTGCCACTCTCATTAAAAATGAGCGTTCGACTTGCATGCCTTAGCCACGCCGCCAGCGTTCATCCTGAGCCAGGATCAAACTCTCAGTAAAACACCACGGTAAAACCGGTGGTATCTGTCCTGTTTGTAGATTTATATCTACGAGATTTGACGTTGCAATCGCTGAGCAGACAATTTATCCCGTCCGAAGGCGGGGATGTTGCTCTTTTTGCAGCTTTCCTGGACTTGTCAGAAATAGATTGGATTTCTTGTACAATGTTAGCCCAAAAATGGGCTATATTCAGTTGTAACGATCGTGGCAGTATTTTAGCTTAAAGGGTAAATTGTGTCAAGAGCCTTATTTAAGGTGGGGAAAAACAGGAATTAAACCTTTTTCAAGGCTATAATTAGGTCAACATGGGCGGGGGATTTCTTCCGCCTATGTTATATTGATTTGTGTAGTCAATCCATGCAATTGTCATGCTTGACTGAAAGTATTGCCCTTGATAGTATATCAACAACCATTGATATAATTGACTTTGCATCATGAAAAATGTTCCATGCTGTAAAAATGGCTCGAAATTAAAAACCGACCTTGAAAAGGTAGCGGAATTTATTAAAATCATCAACGAGCCGAATCGTCTCAAAATACTTTGCTCGCTTCGAGAGGATGAACGGTGTGTTTGCGATATCTGGAAGACGCTCGAAATCCCCCAGAATCTGGCCTCGCATCACTTGAAAGTCCTTAAAGGTTTTGGCTTGATCGATTCGAAACAAGACGACCAAGAAGGTAGAAAAATCATTTACTCATCCAATAAAAATGTCATCAAACAATACGCTTCGTTATTAAATAATTTTTTAATTTCCAAATTATGAAAATTCAAGTTTTGGGTTCGGGTTGCCCCACTTGCAAGACTCTCCATAAAAATGTAAGAGAAGTGGTCAACAAACTCGGCATGGACACGGAGGTGGAATATTCCACCGATATCGCAGAAATAGTCAAGCTCGGCGCAATGGGTAGTCCGGTTTTTGCCATCGACGGCAAGATCATGGCCGCGGGAAAAGTGCCGTCAAACGATGAGATTGAAAAAATGATCAAGGAAGGTTGTGCTTCCGAAAATGAAAAAACCTCAGGCGGCTGTTCTTGCGGAGGTAATTGTTAATTCAAACATAAACTATGAAAAAAACTTTTATAATTTTTACACTTTTTGTTTTTTCTTCACTTTTGGCGGGTTGCGGAAATACAATACAATCAAACGGGAACGGCTCTCAAGCCTCTGCGTCGTCAGATTTGGCAGAGGTCAAAGCGGACAGAATTGAGGTGGTGGATTTTCATGGTACTCGCCGTTGCCCTTCGTGCCAAATGGTGGAACAATACGCGCGCGAAACCATTGAAGAATTTTTCATAGAAGAAATGGCCGCGGGAAAAATAACCTTTCTTTCGGTCAACGGTGAATTGTCCGAGAATCGGGAAACAGTGATTCAATATCAGGCTCGCGGAAGCTCGCTCTTTATCAACGCGATTACGGATGGTCAGGACAATATCACGGAAGACACAACCGTCTGGCGCTTAGTCGGAGATGAGCAAAAGTTCAAAACGTATTTTAAAGACAAACTTGATAATCTGTTAAATTGATTTTCTGTTTTATGAAAAAAATTATCATTTCACTTTTGGCTGTTTTGTGTTTGTTGGTGGCCATACCCACGCAGGCGCAAGACGTTGGGACTGTTCATGACAACGGGACTGTTATTGAAGAGACGGTTAATTTGTATTTCTTCTGGGGCGAAGGCTGTCCGCACTGTGCGAAGGAAAAACCTTTTTTGGAGCGCATGGAAGAAAAATATCCCGAGCTTTTGGTGCATGATTACGAAATATGGGGCAATGCTGAAAATCGAGATTTAATGATTGAATTTGGCAAAAAGCTAAACGCTAATGTGAGCGGTGTGCCGTTTACTGTGGTCGGTGAGCGTTATGTTATCGGCTGGATGGACGAGAAAAACACGGGTGCGCAAATCGAGGAAGCAATCAATTGTGCGATCGGCAATTCGTGCCGCGATGTCGGTGTAGAGATCAACGGAACAACATCGGAATCGGACGAGGATACCTTCACTTCCTCAAAAATTCCCGAGACTCTGACCTTGCCGCTGGTGGGAGAAATTAAGACCAAAAATATTTCTTTACCCGTACTTACCTTTATCATCGCCGCTTTGGACGGATTTAATCCGTGTGCCATGTGGACTCTGCTTTTCCTGATCAGTCTGCTTATCGGCATGAAAAACCGACGCAGAATGTGGATGCTCGGGATCGCTTTTATCGTCACCTCGGCCGCGGTTTACTTTTTATTCCTTTCCGCATGGTTGAATTTGCTTCTGTTTATCGGGTTCATTCTTATTGTGAGAATTATTATCGGTTTGGTAGCGCTTGGCGGAGGCGGCTATTATCTTAAAGAATATTTCTTTAATCCCCACGCCGGATGCGCGGTCACCGGAGGCAAGAAGCGTCAGCGCGTCTTTGAAAAGCTGAAACAGCTGACTCATGAAAAGAATTTTTTCATCGCTCTTTTAGGTATTATTTTACTGGCTGTCGCGGTAAACCTTGTCGAGCTGATTTGTTCGGCCGGATTGCCCGCCGTGTATACGCAAATTCTAACGCTAAGCCAATTACCCCTCTGGCAATATTATGGCTACTTGTTGTTCTATATTTTTATCTTCATGTTGGATGATCTATTGATTTTTTTCACCGCTATGATAACTCTGAAAATTACCGGCTTTTCAGACAGATACAGCCGTCTTTCTCATCTGATCGGAGGAATCGCCATGGTGATCATCGGCTTGTTGTTATTGTTCAAACCGGAATGGTTAATGTTCGGCTAATTATGAAAAAATTATTTTGTTTACTATTCTCGGTTCTTTTATTGAGTGGCTGCGGTCAACAATCCGCCGTAACCGCTGACGCAAATAGTTATGAAGTAGAGACGCCTGAAATAATCAGACTGGGTTATTGTCCGACCATGGCACCGGAAGCTTTGAATTTACAAAACCAAAATCCGGAATTGGTAATGATGGAATTCGGAAGCGCGGAAATGACTTTAAACGAATTGAAAGCGGAAAATATTGATCTGGCTCTTGTTGGCAGAAAAGCCGACCCTGATGAAATTGTCCCGGAGACATATGAGAAAAAAATCGGTGCTGAAATTTATACCTTGATCGCGCCGCGCAAAAAAATCGTTTCAGTTAACGATTTGCGTGATTTTACCGTTAACACCTGCGCTCCCACCGAAATTGAGCAAGCTTATCCCGAATTGAGCCTGACATTTAAAGACTGCGATTATGAAGACGGTAATATCTGGCTTGCGCCATGGGAGGAATGCACGGACGGCTTTCAACTTATGGTACCGATTAATGAACAAGGGAAAAAAGTTCGCAAATACAGAAGCGCGTTCTTGTACGCGCTTACGGAGCCAAGTAATCTAATCTTCTAATTTATGGAAAACCTGATTAATTTACTGATCGATTCATATAACATTCCGCTCTTGACGGCATTTCTCTTGGGCATTTTGACTTCCATCAGTCCTTGTCCGTTGGCGACCAATATCGCCGCGGTTGGTTTTTTGTCTAAAGACATAAAAACCGCCAAAAATACACTCCTGAACGCGCTGTTTTATATCATCGGTCGGGGAGTCTCATATACCTTGGTTGCCGGTTTGATTTTTCTCGGACTTTCTTCTTTTACTGTTTCAGGGATTTTTCAGGGCTGGGGCGAAAAACTACTCGCTCCAGTGTTGCTTGTCATGGGGCTTTTTATGCTGGGAGTTTTCAAAATAAATTTTAATGTCAAAAGTGAAAAATGGGAAAAATTCAAACAGTGGCTTTCGGGTAAAGGCTACTTGGGTTCACTGGGCTTGGGGATGATTTTCGCTTTGGCTTTTTGTCCTTATAGCGGAGTACTGTTTTTTGGCATGCTCGTACCGCTGATTTTAAAATCAACCGCTGGAATTTTACTGGCCCCGGTTTTTGCCATTGGCACCGGTCTGCCGGTGGCGATTTTTGCCGGCCTTATGGTTTTCAGTCTGCAAAAAATGAGTCAGGCGTATCAGATTACCAGAAAAATAGAAAAATGGCTCAGATATATGGTTGCTTTTCTTTTTATCGGCACCGGCTTGTATTACCTCAAGTATACTTTTGGCGTGGAAAAGTTGGATATTTTTTATCCGTTTGAGGTTTTTGCTGACTGGGTGACCTTTTCCATTTTCAATATTGAAGCGGGATCACGCCTTGGGCACAGTGTACAATTCTTCATTTACGATATTTTGAAAATTTTCGCGTTGATGTTGGTCATTATGCATTTGGTAAGCGCGCTACGATATTATCTGCCGGTTGAAAAATTAAGGAATTTCTTAACCGAAAAAAAACTATTCGGATTGGATTATTTTTTCGCCAGTATTTTTGGAGCCTTGACCCCGTTTTGTTCTTGTTCCAGCATCCCGCTGTTTATTGGCTTTTTAGAAGCTCGCATCCCTCTGGGGGTGACTTTTGCTTTTATTATCACTTCTCCGCTGGTTAATGAGGTCTCTATTGCCCTGTTTCTTGGTATTTTTGGTTGGCAAGTGACCGTGGCTTACGTGTTGGCCGGCATTACGATTGGCATGCTGGGTGGTTTTATTTTAGGAAAATTGAAAATGGAAAAGTATGTGGAAGATTTTGTGTGGAAAGTTCACGCGCCAACGCAAAATCAATCGGAAACAAAAACAGAGCCGCTCGCAAAAATTTTTCCTAAAATTTCTCAAGAAGCTTTTGGGATCATTAAAAAAATCGGTTTGTATATTTTGGTTGGTGTTGGTTTGGGATCTGTCATTCACGGATATGTACCGGAAGGTTTTTTTGAGGTGTACTTGGAAAAGGCGGGGTATTTAGGGGTTCCTGTGGCGGCGGTTTTGGCGGTTCCCATGTATGCTGACGCGGCCGGCATTATTCCCGTGATTCAGTCCTTAGTGGCCAAAGGTTTGCCTTTGGGAACGGCAATCGCTTTTATGATGGGGGTGATCGGGCTTTCTTTTCCCGCGGGGTTGATTTTAAAAAAAGTGCTTAAATGGCAGTTACTTGTCACCTTTTTCGGTTTAGTGACTGTAGGAATAATAATTATCGGCTATTTGCTGAACTGGCTGTTTTAAAATTACTTTGGTGTCATTTTACTGGGGCGGAGTCAGGCCTCGCCTGTAGGGCTACGGCTGAGGGGGGCTCCGCTTTTTTTGTTTCTCGATGCATCGCGCCGAGAGCGAGCGGACTGTCCTCCGAAGCTTTAGCGAAGGAGGAAGCTCGCGATGGCGTCCTAAATTAACAAATTTTTTTTCGTCTTGGCGTAGGGGCAGAGGGGTGGGGGTGAATGCGCAAAAGCCAAGACTCCTTGTATTTAATAGTATTATATTTTTTGTAATAATTACAAAATTAGTACAAATTATTATTTAAATCCTTGATTGATCATTCGTGCTATGATATGTTGTTTTAACGACTAAATTAGTCTTATGTTCCTTAAAAAACAACTAACCTCGATAAAGGAGATGAGATCATGTTAGAGAACAGTGCTGTTGCAAAGTTGGTTGATATAATGCATCGTTTTCACGATGGTCTTATCAACCTTGACGAAGCCGAAGGTCAAGCCTATGAGTTATTTATGGGTGTAGAGACTGTTTTAAATGACAAATCGTTTGGCTTGACTTTTTCTGTCTTGGTTGAATATTTCTTTGACCCAGCGCGTAAAGCAAAATCAATCTTGCGTCACAAGGAAATTTCGAGAGACGAGTTGTTGTCTACACATCGTTTTATGCGGGAGTCAAAACTAGCAAAGGCGGTATTTCTGAGCAATCAGTATCCAAGATCTTTGCTAATCAAATCTGCCACGAACCTACTGGGTTTCATGCGGCAAAATTCTCAATATTTGCCTAAAATCCTGCGGGGAGAAATAGTAGGACCCATGATGCTGGAAATTCATCCCACTGACGCCATTTGCATTTATAGGTGTCAGATGTGCATTTGGTGTGGTGGCCAAAAGCAAAGAAATCCTGTCGCTGACTTTTATGGGGCAGAGCGCTTGCTCACGCCAGATCAATGGTGCAAGATTTTGGAGGAGGTAAAAGGTTTAGGCACCAGGCAGATTATATTCTCTGGTGGTGGTGAAACCTTGCTGTCGCAAGCCAAGATCAAGCCGGTTCTAGACAAGGCTAACTCCATTGGTCTTGAAACCATGATTTACACCAATGGCCGGACGCTTTGTGGCTTAAATCAAGAGTTACTAGATTCCGTCTTAAGTTCTACTTGGTTGAGAATCAGTATACATGCGGCGACACCAGAGATTTATTCAAGACTTATCAATCGCTCCTTGGGAGCCAATGATTTGGAAGCCGTGCTGAACGGGATAAGAAAAATCGTGGCTCTCAAAAAGCAACGAGGTGAAAGGTTGAAGGTTGGGATAGGTATAGTTTTACAGGAGTTAAACTATGCAGAAGTAGCCGGTGTGGCGAAACTTTGTTCCGATCTTGAAATTGATTTCCTTGATGTGAGGGTGGACTGTATCGGTGTAACCAGAGAACTTTCAAGTTATCAATATGAGGAAATGCTTGAAAGTTTGCGTGAATTGCGTTCTCAAATCGAAAATGGTCAGCTGGGTTTCAGTGTGTCATTTGCCGATGATCTCCTGATTGCGATGGACAAATGGGGAGAGATGGAATTGACGCAACCAAAGCGTTGCTTAATTCCAGTAATAAGACCGGCAATTGATCCTTTCGGTATTGTGGGAGCCTGCGATTCCATTGGAGAGCCGTATACTCGCTCTAAGTCACCACGAGAATACGTTCTTGGCCAAATCAGCGATGGTTGTAATTTTTCCGACATTATGCGGAGTGCTGCCGGTAAAGAGCTAGGCATCCACTGTAAATTCTGTATGCCCGGTCAGATTTCCTTGAATGCATTATTGGAGAAGTTGGCTGACGACTATCAGATTGGTATTGAGCCATCTGACCAGCCATTTTGTTTCGAGGCTGGTTAAAAAATACGAGGGACCAGAATATGATAATTTTGATCCCTCTTTTTTATTTACTTATATTTATTATTTATTTTTTGAAAAATATAAATTTAAAGCGGCCAGCGTTATACCACATTCAATTTTATCAGACTTTATTAATTGTTTGATTTTTACAATAGGCAACTTTATGACTTTAAATATTAACTCATCTCCCGGCCGATCCAATTT
The DNA here is from genome assembly GCA_965231015.1 of uncultured Gammaproteobacteria bacterium. Classification (GTDB taxonomy): domain Bacteria; phylum Patescibacteriota; class Patescibacteriia; order UBA9934; family CAZDDW01. The sequence goes on along the minus strand of OZ246408.1, from coordinate 958,166 downwards.
ATTTTTTACTAAAATTAGTTCCGTTGCTAGAAATACATTGGCGTAAATACTTTCGTGTCCCGGGCCGATATAAAACTTACCAATCTTTTTCCAATTTTTAGCCTTTAATCCTGATTCTTCAAAAAGTTCTTGTTTGGCGGAAGTTAGAGCACTTTTATTTTTATCCGTGGTGCCAGCTGGTAGCTGTAAGATAGTTTTTTTTATTGGATATCTGTATTCTTTAATAAAAAAAATTGATCCCCCCTTGTCTAAAGCGATGATAAAATTTACAGGCGGCCGTTCAACAATACCATATTTCCCTTTTTTGCCGTCAGGGCGAATTACTGTATCTTCCCTTAGCTGTAACCAAGGGTTTTTATAAACTATTTTAGAGCTTAGTTTTTTCCATTTCATAAGGCCATTATACAATTTTTTTAGAAATAAAAAAAGGGAATCTTTGTGATTAGATTCCCAAGTTGTGGTCGCAATTGTCGGCTGGTAAACAGCTGACCTAACCTTTCTGGTTGGGCCAATTTCCTTCTTTAATAAGATCGAGTAAAATTTCCATTTGTTTTTCAGATAGCTTTGATAATTCTCCAAACTTGGCCTTACCTCCTTTATCCTTTACGGTTTTTTGAAATTATACGTAGTTTTGTGCAAGTCTTCCTTCTTGAGCTAAAGACTCACATATGTCCATTAGATTTGGCATATCGTTATGTTTAATTATAAGTAATATATTTTTAGTTATTTCACATAACGGGCTGCGACTGATGCGAAGTGGCCGCCACCGGCGGACGACGAGAGCGAGCGTAGCTCGCGATGGCGTCCTAACGTCAGGATTATGAGGAAAATGCCGAGCCGAGCCATTTTCCTCATAATCCTTGTTAAGTGATCCGACGACCAACGGGAGGAGAGCGCAGCGGGGTGCGAACGAAGTGAGCAAGTAATTTTCGGGGGCGTTCTACTCCACAAAATCAAAGAAACTTTTAGCATTGATAGTTTTTCCATAAAGCATGGGCCAATAGAATTCTCTCATCATTTTTATCAATCTTTGTCTGATTGGTAAATCTGTTGTTTCAACTAAATCTTTTAGAATGAGATAATTATATCCTTGGGAAAATCCGCCCTGAATTGTTGCGTGTACACAACCATCTCCCAAAACTCCGGTCGGGATAAGATACTTAATTTTCTTCTTTTTCAAAATCTTATTGAGTTGTGGATTAACAAAAGCATCATAACTGTTTTTTTCAAGAACAACATCATTTTTTTCAGGACTTATTTTGTAAAATTCATCTGAAAACTTTCTGACTTTGTCTGAATAAATATTTCTTGAATAAAAACAAACCGCAGGATCTTTGTAAAACTCAATAAGATTTTTGGCTAAATGTTTCTTATCCCAAGGTGTGCTTTTTATGTAAATAACATTACCACCTACTGATTGATAATCTTTAATGAATTTCTGGAGTTTTGGGACCATTTTGCGGATTTTCCCAAATGTAACATCCCACTTTTTAATCTCGCAAGTTGGATGAGCCCATGCGTTAGTGACATCAATAACAAGAAGTGCAGTTTCTTTGATTTTGATTTTTGGATTCATTACTTTGGACATATTGTTTAAAGTAAATAAAAGTTATCTTACGTAGCCCCCGAAAATTATTTCGCCTAACGTTCCGCAGTATGCGATGTTTGACAGCGGTATAATATGCCCGAAGGGCGACCTCTGGCAAATATGGGTGTAGCGACCAACGGGAGTGAAACCGCATATTCTGTGTTAGGCGCGCCGCAGGTCGAGCCCGAGTGCAACGTCCCGAAGGGCGGGCGAAGAGTATCATTTTAATCAATTTTCCATTTGAACTGATACTAGACCTTCCTTGCCGTCGCTCCAAAGATAACCTTTGTATTTTTCCAGCTCTGGTGGCTCGACTTTTAATGGAGTTTCTGACTTGCTGAAAACTACAGTCGTTTTATATTGCTTCTCGCTGATTTGTTTTTTCATTGAGCACTCGTCTAAGTTGCCGGAAAGGATAATTTTTTGCAGTTTCAAACAAGATTCAAAAACTGCGTCGCTGAACACTTCTATATTTTTTACAAGCACGACACGCTCGTTTAGATCATCCAGCTTTTCAACCGCTTGCAGAAATAGCTTTTCGTTGCCACTTTCCAGAATAATTGCTTGTGCATCAGTGTTAAGCTGACTCGCATTAGTGATAAAAGCAGTTTTTGATTCTTCTCCTTTAATCTGTTGTAAAAAATTATCCTTGGCCATTGGATATGCTGTAAGAAACAAAATTTTTGAGCCACGCAAAAACAAATCAGCGACCATTGCTACTGAGAAATGAGACCCGCCAGCTTTCGGTGCATAATGAATGAGGCAAGGAAGGTCGTCCTCGCTAATATGATAAGCTTCGTTGTTTAGTAGAATTGTGTCTGCCATAAGGAAAATTGATTAAAATGATATTGCGCCTAACGTATCGGCATCATCCGAAGTTTTTGTGTATCCGCTGGCTGGCGGAGGAACAAAAATTCTTGAACCGGATATGCCGTGTTGTCCGATGTGCCAATAAATTCTTCCTTCCTTAATGTATTTGGGGAAGTTTTATTCGGTTTTATACCGCAAATCTTTCTTGCCAGATTTTAAGCTCATCAAATATTTTATCGTCAAAATCTTCCGGTTTAAATTTGAAAATAGCGTTGGCGTTCTTTACACAATGGTTTTTCAGTTCGTCCTCGTTGTTTTGGCTGGCATACCACTTGAAGCTATCAATAATATCAGCGGTTTTTACAATAAGAGCTTCTTGCCCGTTTTGCACACACCTTTGGATCAGTTCGTTTGTTTTTTCCACCTTGTCTACAATCGTATCATCTTTGGTGCTTGCAAAAATCAAGCGGACAACATTGTCGCCGAATTCATCTCTCAATAATTGTTCGTTAGCACCAGACCATTCAATCGTATCGTGCAAAATGCCAGCCAAAACAACATCTTCTGAATAACCATTTTCATATAAATACACGCCAACGCGTATGTCGTGAAACATCACAGGCTTTTTGCTATTTTCATCAGACGGTGGCATATATTCCGACAAAATTCGCACAGCTTTTTCAAATTTTATATTCAGTGATTTTGACATATTTTTACGAAGCGAGAATAAAACTCCCCCAAATTATAAATAAAAAGAATTTATTGGCCGTTGTGGCGAAGGAGCGAAGCGATTTCGCCACAACGTCCGTGAATAGGCGATGTTTGCCACTGCTATAATATCGCGAAGCGGTAGCAGTGGCAAATATGGGTGGAGGCTTGCGGAGGCACGGAGCAAGCCGTAACCGCATACGCAGTGTTAGCTGATGTTTGCCTTACGTCGTTTATACAAAAAAATTGCATTAACAATAATCGCCCATACTGAAGTTGCCAATCCAATTAGCATGTATGCTTCTCCGAGACCGCCGTGATAGCCAGACCGTATTAGCGCAATTAATGCGTAAACTACTGTATAATAGTACAAAGATGATTGACGAAGGTGATCGAGTATATTTGGTTTGAGTAGATTTTCGAGTCCCGTCATTAGTTTGTTGGCTAACCAAAATAATAAACCGCCTATTGCAATAAATGAGATAAATACTTCTGGGAGTCCTGTTAGAATAAAACTCGACAGACCAATAGTAAATTCTAAAATGCAATAACGGCAATAGTGCCTATGAAGACAGGGGCGAGAAAAGCTACGTACAGTATGGGTGATATTATTTTTTTGAGTAAATGCATACGTTATTTATGAAAGTAATTAAGGCAAATTTCAGTTAACGTTCGCGTGTATGCGAAGTTGCGTAGCAATTTGGGCGGAGGCTTTTGTAAAAAGCCGTAGTCTCATACACGCTGTTGTACGATGTAATGAAAATTCTTAATTCGCGATAGCGAATTATTTAATCGGGGCAATTTTTATTCATTTTTATTCGGATCTACATTATCTTGATAGAATTCATATCCTAACTTTTCAAGTTTGCTCTCGAGTCCAGCAAAAACGCTCATGACAACTTTTTTGATCTCAACAAATTGGCCGTATTCTCCATTCTCGATAATTCTAATCAGCTTGGAGAATCCTGCCGGTTTGTATTTCAATTTTTTCGCGTCGGTGATGATTTGTGAAAATCTTAAGGTTTTTGTATTCAGGCAGGACAGAATTTTTAGATACTGAAAAAACATGTCATTAATAACGGTCGCCATACCTTCTTTGTTTTTTGTTTCAGCGGCATTAAGGGTTTTGGTCGTGGATTCTTGGACCTTTTCCCATATCTCCACGGCCTGCTCGTAACGAGTCGTTTTATCTTTCATACCAAATTGGTCGGGTCGTTTTTTACTAACAAGATCTTCGCTTGGTTCAAAGCCTGCATTTTGGAGATATGCCTTTAGATCCTTAACAACGCTTGCTGTTAATTTTTGAATCTCGGTATATTTTCGAAAATCCCCATGAAGTATCAGTTGTTGTAGTTTTGAAAAATCTTTTGGCTTAATTTTGAATTTTTTGGATTCAATAATCTTTTGCGAGCTACTTGAATATGGCGATTGGTTGATAAATGCTAAAAAATTCAAAATGTTTTCAAACATGTGATACATGGCAAGGGCGACCTTTTCATGATCTTTTTGTTCCGCGATCTTTATAACAGCAGAGCTTGAAAAGAAAATGCCCGGCCATAATGCCGCCGCTTGTTCCAGAGCTTTTTGTTTTACATTCTTTGGCTTGTGTCGGTTCAATTTGTCAATGAATTTTTTACCGTAGACAGGCAAGAGCTTTTCCGAGCCAACACCAAACCAAGATCCGTTAACTTCTTTAACTTCGTTAATGTATGTTTTTTCAGTAATCCAGATAAGCTCTACAGAAAGGCCATTTCTGATTTTATGCATTTTTGCGTAAGGAAGTTTTTTCTGGCCGCGTGGCATTTCTTTCAAGAAAGCAAAAAGCTCTAAATCGGAATATGGCAAATCTGTGTTTCGTGCAAATGATCCGCGCGCGGCAATAGCCAAAAGATTTTTTCCAAACTTGCGCTTAATAAGCGGAACCATTTCATAAAGAACCGCTTCTCTTTCTTCGTGTGTGTATTTTTTAATGCCCTTCATATGCGTTAAAAATGAATAAAAATTGCCCCGATTAAATTTGCCCAATAGGGCAAAAGAATTTTTCATTATTTCGCCACAACGTCCGCGTGTATCTGAAGTTTCGCAAAAACTCCTTTGAAAATCTAATAGTTTTTTGCGAAATTTGGGAGAGGCTGATTTGACATTCCTTTTGAATCTAATTGCGTCAAATCTGCCGAACCAGATACACGCTGTTATGTGATGTAAATTTTTAAAAATTAACGGCCTATCTGGTAAAATTCTATGATATTTCCTTCCGTATCTTTTGTTTGAAAAATCAAATACTTATCGATTTCTTCCAATGGCATAACAATCTCACAACCTTTCTGTTTTATCAAATCTAACATTTTATTAACATCTTCCACCTCAATATTTGGGACAACGTTATTGCCAATTGAAGCCTCTTCACCATCAGCACTTGGATCAAACAAAAGGAAGGAAATATTTTCAAAGTCGAAAGAGCTCATCCTCTCATCAGAAGAAGAGACTTTAACATCAAAAATTTCCTCATAGAATTTTACTGCTCTTTGCATATCCTTAACGGACATGTATATCGCTTTAATTTGTGGTTTCATAATTTTACGGAGTTAATTTTTAAAAATTTATTTCATATAACGGCCGGCGGCTATGCGACGTGGTCCGGAGACGAGCTTGCTCGTCGACGGGCCATGTCCGCATAGCTGACTGTTGTGCGATGTCGCGTAGCGACGAGCGCAACAAAAGGCGTAGCCGCCGGCCGTTGTGGCGAAGGAGCGAAGCGATTTCGCCACAACTCGTTTATATGTGAAGTAAAGTTCGGATAAAGGATGGGATGCTGTAGATTATGCGGCTTGGGGATATTTGTGAGGTACAACCCCTTTACAAAAGCACAAACTTATGTTACCTTAAATTTAGACTCCCCACAATCGAGGGGAGATTTTTGTTTATTTAAGCATAATCTTATGTTTGTTTCAACCTCCGAGGCTCTGGAGGCGACTGATCGTTTTCTGAAGCTCAAAAACTACAGTCCGGCGACCAGAAAGTCGTACCTGGGATCGCTAAAAGCATTTTTTTTGGAATATCCGGATCCGAATCGCGTTGACCATGACGAGCTCGGGTCGTTTTTACTGGCCAAGCATGATGGCGATGCGGCGGCTTCGACCATTAATCTGCATTTGCAGGCGATTATGTTTTACGCGCGTAACTTGCTCGGGAGGTCGTTTGACCTGAAATTGCCGTACGCTAAACGGCCTAAGCGTTTGCCGAGTACGCTCACTCGCGATGAGATTTTGCGCCTGCTCGGGACGATCCGTAACCTCAAGCACCGGACTTTAATTGGCCTCGCTTACGCCGCCGGTCTGCGCGTCAGCGAAGCGGTGGCTGTGCGCGTTCAAGATCTCGATCTTGAGGGCAAAACCGTATTCGTGAGGCAGGGCAAAGGCAAAAAGGACCGGATCAGTGTGTTGCCGGATTCGCTCGTTGAACCGCTCCGAGTGCTTTGTCTTGGCAGGGACAGCGACGCGCTGGTGTTCGAAAGCCAGCGCGGCGGCAAGCTTACCAAAAGAACGGCCCAGAAAATATTTGAGCACGCGCTTAATCACGCGGATATAAAAAAACCGGCCACGTTTCATTCGCTCCGGCATTCTTTCGCTACTCATCTGCTTGAGAACGGCGTTGATGTGCGGTATGTGCAGGCTTTGCTCGGGCATCAGAATATCAGGACGACGCAAGTTTACACGCATGTGACCAATCCGGCGGTCCGCAATATCGCGAGTCCGTTGTAGATATCGCGCATGCTCATAAGAGCGCACGCCAATAAATTGGCTTTGAATAATTGCGTTATCGATGCGCCGCGCCGATCGCCTCGGAAATCGAGCTGTAGCCGTCGCGTTTTAATAGCTCGACCAGGTCCTGGTTGATCTCGCCAATCAGTTGAGGACCTTCGAAGATCATACTGGTGATGAGTTGAACAAGCGTGGCGCCCTGACGGATTTTTTCGTACGCGTCAATGGCCGAAAAGATACCGCCGCAACCAATGATGACGTATTTATCACCCCAGTTTTTATAAATGTGAGCGATTATTCGATTTGATAATTCAGCTGTTGGTTTACCACTAAATCCACCTTGCGAACCTTCCTCGATTTCATCTTGTTTGATTGAATCATTACCTTCTAATTTCGTTAAATTAGAAACCACGAAACCATGAATTCGATGTTTCTCACAGATTTTCACGATTTCATCAATCTGTTCATGGGTTAGGTCAGCCGAGAGTTTTAGAAAGACAGGTTTTTCAGTGTTAATCTTGTCGAGTCGGGTCATTAATGCGTCGAGCTTGTCCGGATCAGTAAACGGTTGACCACCAAAGGCGTTAGGGCAACTGATGTTGACCGTGAAATAGTCACCCAGGTTGGTACACACCTCAAAGGCCTTGGCGTAGTCTTTAATCCCGGCTTCATCATCGGATGTTTCAGCGCAATTTGTTTTAGCAATATTAATGCCGATGGGGAATTGAAAACGCTGTGTAGAAAGTCGAAGAGCAATCTTTTCGCAGCCCTCGTTTTTGAGTCCGTAATGAACTCGAATCGATTTTGATTCTTGCAAGCGCCACAATCTTTTGCCACTGTTCCCAGCACATGGTTCACCGGTAATCGAACCAACTTCTTCATAACCAAAACCTACTGATGGTAGAATCTGAGTTAATCGGGCATCTTTGTCGAAACCTCCTGCCAGGCCAACCGGATTAGGGAAGTTGATGCCGTAAATGTTCTGGTTGAGCATGGGGTGGGAATACTTAAAAAATTTAGCCGTCATGTTTCGGCTAAATCTATGACGCCCAAACCATTCTCCCATCATCACAAAAAGGTCATGGATCTTTTCCGGATCAAATTTGAAGAGAATTGGTTTTAAGATGTGAGCGTAAGACTTTCTGAAAAAACCGGTTGCGATCATATTTTTTTCTGCTGTTTCTTCCTCCATTCATTTATTTCTTTATGATCTCCTCCTAAAAGTACTGGCGGGACTTTCCAGCCGTTATACTCTTCTGGTTTTGTGTATTGTGGGTATTCGAGCAATCCTTCTTGTTCGTGCGATTCTACCTCAAGTGAGGCACTCTTGCCAAGTACCCCCGGGATTTGGCGTGCAATAGCGTCGGTCATAACAAGAGCAGGTAACTCGCCGCCAGTTAAAACATAATCTCCAATCGAAAGCGCTTCATCAGCCAGTTTCTTTTCTACACGCTGATCCACTCCTTCGTAACGTCCGCACAAAAAGATGACCTGATCGTACTTGGTCAAACGCTTGGCGTCTTTTTGGCTAAATCGTTTTCCCGCTGCCGAAGTCATGACAATCCGAATCTTTTTTCGGCTAGTCTTTATCTTCTTTAGCGCCTTATCAAACGGCTCTACCTTCATAACCATACCAGGACCACCACCATACGGAGTATCGTCTACAGTTTTGTGTTTGTCGTTCGTGAAGTCTCGCAAATTGTGAGCTCGTAAATCGATCAGCTTGTTTTTTTGGGCCCGACCAAGAATACTCGCTTGCAAGTATGGCTCACAAACTTCAGGGAAGATGGTGATGATATCAAATCGTTTGGTCATAAACTAAGCGGTCAGCTGTTTATCAATGTCTTCTGGCTTAATTTTTTTTCGGCGTTTGATAGTGGTAGGGACGTCTCCAGAGTCCTCGGCAGCGTGATATGGTTCGTCCAGATCGGTTCCTTCGACCCCGGCGTCTTGCTCTTCTTTGCTTAATAAACGAATCGGTTTTTCTTCAGCCTTTTGTTTTTCACTGACCGGTTCTTTTTGGAGCTGATCTTCGTTGAAAACCTGGCGCTGGCCATCATCAAAACGAACTTCGACCTTCCCGTTATTAGTGTAAGCTTTTACTTCTCCTCCCAGCTTTAAACCAAATGTTTCTATGAAAACCCGGTCACCGAATTCATACTTTTGTTCAGATAATTTTTCCATAGCTTCAAGTTCAGTCTCATCAATTTCAGGTTGCTCTCCGTATTCGGTTCCACGACGTTCAGCTAGCAATTGTTCAATAGCTATCTCTCTTTTCAGTTCAGCGTCAATTTCTTTCATTAAGGCTTCGTCAAATTTTTCTCCTTCAAACTCGTCTTCATCAATGTAAACCTCAGTCTTTGCTGGCTTAGCCGCTTCTGCTTCCCAATTAAGCACCTTGTTATCCCAAATCATTTTTTCTTTATCCTGCCCGGCCTGTTCAGCTAGCAGGCCCACGGTTTGTCCAAGCTGTTCCGTTAGTTTGGCCTTTAGTTCATCGAATTCATTGGTTTGGCCGTTAGCTTCCTTGGCTTGCTTTAAAGTTTCTTGATATTGTGCGGTTAGCTCGTCCGGTTTTATGATATGGCTTAGTAAATCTGAGGCACTGAGTTCGCGGTTAAGTTCTTCTTTTAAGTTTTTAATTGATTGCTCTACAATTTCAATAGAACTGATAATATTACCCATTTCAACCACGGTAGTTTTATCAAGTTTATTGGCTTGTAGTTTTTTTTCCAGGTTACCGATTTGCTCGTTAGCTGATTCGATCATGAAACTGACCCGTGTTCCGGATGACGAGAGTTCACGGATGCGATTCATGGCAATTGGAACAACGGAAATTATACGACCTTTCTCTTCGCTTTCAAGAAGATCACCGCCTTGTTTTGAGAGGTCATTCATTATTTCTCGGTTCTTACCAAGTTTTTGTTCAGCCTCATTTAAGGTTTCTCTAACTTGATAGGCTAAGCGTTGTTCTGGTTTTTGTTCAGGTAACTTGGCTACATCGATTTTGCTGGCAACCATGGTCACTGCTTCAGGGAGCTTCTTTTTCAATTCGTCTTTCAGATTTTTTACCTCTTCTAATTTTACCAGTCTGGCTGAAGCGTTTTCAAGACTTGCCTTTAGATTTTTGATATCTTTTCCCGGCCGCTTGATAGAGTTTAGTTGGTCAATGATCCCTTCCGGGGCATCAAGCAGACGACTTATTTTTGCAATACGTCCTTCAAGGCTACTAACGGTTGAAATCGCGGCACTCATTTCAGTTATGGTTTCCTTGGTCACCTCTTTAGTATCAAGTTGAGCCTGTAGATCAGAGCTTTGATCAACCACTTCATCAATATCTTTTAATAACCCAATAGTTTCTTTGTTGGCCAGTTCCATGGCGGCAACCAATTCAGGATTTTCAGATTCGAGTTTTGATCCGGCCTTGCTATCAACAAAATCTTCAATACCGTCAGTTAATTCAGTGATATCACTTTTTGTGGTACTTTCAAGCTCAGGGTCGTATCCCTGATCACCTTCAACCATGCTTTGTTGGAGCACGTTATTTGTTTCTTCAATTGGCCCTTCCATGCTTTGTAAAAAGCGTGGCTCAATTTGTGCAACCTCTTCTTCTTCGGCTTTGTGCTCAGCCACTTCAGCCTGGCGAGCTTGTTCTTGTTCAGCCTGTTTTTTCATGCTAACCATTCGTTCCATAGCTAAACCTTGGGCTTCAATTTGTGCTTTAAATTCCGCTTCATTGGCTTCAAGTTTTTTCACTGCTTCTTGTCCGGCTTTAATGTATTTTGCCATCCAAGCCTGTCCTTCCGAGGCGTTGACCACCCCTCGGTTTTTTAAGGTGGATTCGGCGTACGAATTTAATCCTTGTTCATTCGAAACAGCTTCGCGAGTTTGGCTTTCCGCAGCCCCCTTGGTTGCCTTGGCCGCTTCACGGGTAGCTTTTTCTTTTTCAATGCGTTCGTTTTTGGATTCGTGATACAATTGAACCTTTTCAACAGCTCCTTTAAAACCAAGTCGAGCCAATATTTTCGTGGTGAACCTCACGTTCATGTATTTGTCGAGAGAAGGAGACTTGGCCGCCTTGGCCAGTTCTTCCTGCCGGGAAGTTTCCACAAATTGCTTTTGTTCTTCTTCTGTTGTGTCTTGCTCTGGATCAAATTCAAAACTATCAGCAAGTTTTGACCATGATTGTTTTTTAGCCATATGTTTAACTGTTTAAGATTTGCTTTCGAACCATTTCCGCCTCGGCTTCGTCTATATTTTTCATGAGCTCCAAAAAATCATTCCAACGTTCACGTTGAATTTCGTTTAAAGTGGCACTGAATTCTTTGTAAGCGGCATCAATGGCTTGGATTTTTTTTTCGTTGTTGTCAGTCATATAAGTTTAAAATTACGAAAACCGTGGTTATACTTTACCACGGTTTTCGTTTTTTTTGAACTATTGTTAGTCCCGTCGAACGGGATTAAATGCCGAGTTCGTCGACAGCAGATGTGTCAACTTCTTCCGTTGTTTCAGAGCGTCGGCCCCGGTTGGAACCTTCCGGCTCATGGATCTTGAGGTTGACGCGAGCGTCATTCTTGGCCCCAACGATCTTGAGCAGTGTTCGGACGGCTCGGGCGGTTTGACCTTGACGGCCAATCACATATCCCATGTCATCCGGGTTGATGTGAAGAGTAATGAGTACTCCACGTTCATCAACCGTTCGCTCTGTGCGGACGTCGTCAGGATTGTTAACGATCCCTCGGACGATATACTCGACAAACTCTTGGTCTTTTTCCATACAGTCAGTCTGTCGCACTAGAATTAACAGTCATTACTTTCGTCACATGGTAGGCAAGTCGACCGAGTCAAGCTGACAAGTGACGTTGGTGTAATGCTATCAGTTTTTTTTGGCTTTGTCAATGTGTTGGTCTTGTTTTGACAAAAACGATATTTCACGCTATAAACAAGACTTGCATTGGAGGGCAAGATGCGTATATTGATACTCATTCTCGTGTATTTTGTGAGCCTTACTGCCACAGCGCAGGAGGATCCGAACGAGCCCGGTTACGACCCGGCCTGGGAATGGGCTGGGGACAAGGAAAGTGAGTGGACGAACAGTCGTCCTAGCGTTCAGGAGCTGAGGTACTCACTGACTCGGGATGATGGTTTCCAGGTTGAGATGAAGTTTTCTGGACCTGTGGCCTATCCGGATGAAGTTTGTGCTCGTGGCACCTGGGTCGGCAATTACGTTGAAGTCAAACTCCCGTTTGTCAAAGGACCGGATGGTCCGAAGAAGATGATCGAACCGGATACTGACCAATTTTCCAGAATCACCGTGGAGCGAATCAGTGATTTTGGCGGAGCGCTCTACAAGTGGTACTTTGCTGAGCCATACCGTTCCCCGATGTTGCGAGTCAGTTTTCCCTGGGGTGAGGATGCAGACGTGGTCACCATCAAGACCGATCTTGGTTTTGATCCCCGGCGGAACCAGGCTCCTATGGATGGTTGGGTGTGTGAAAGCGGAAGTATGAGTGTGAAGCGAGAGAGTGACAACACTCGTTTCAACACCTTCGACCCTTACGAAATCACCTCCGTGACCGCAATCGGTAACGAATTGCGGATCGTCACTACGCTCGAGGAGCTCGAGATCCATCACCAGCAAGACGGCACCAGTTTCTGGGGCGGGCAGTTCGAATTGCGGCACTCCGGAAGCGGTGGCACGGTCTTAAAGGCAATCATGAAAGACGACGCTGGGCGGATGCGGCCGGTGATGTCGGAAAGCGAAGTTTCGCTTACAAAATCCATTCCCAAGCTCACAGTGGTATTCACCCGAGGAGCTTCGCTCTCGGGTAGTCTGAAACAGGATTACTCTACTCGGGATATCACTTTGATCCGCCAGGTAAGTCTGGGATCAACCAGTTCTATGAATGAAGCTCGGGTTTCGGTAGCGCTTCCGGTCGGCTCGTACGCTTACGAGTTCTGGACTGAAGGAAGTACGCTCGTGATTCGGGCATTAACGAGCGAGGAGACTCAGCTCTGAACATAAGAATCAAAAACAAAGGACGAGGTCTGTTCGAGACCTCGTCCGTATTTTTTATCTTACTCTGCCTTGGCTTCTTCTTCCTTAGGTTCCTCTGTAAGAGCCTCTTCTTTTTTTTCTTCCTCAGCTGGCTTGTCTTTCCCGCCATCGTCAGCTTGGCGGGACCCCGCCACGTCTTCTGTTGGTGGGGCATCTGGAGCTTCTTCGGTAGGAGCAGCTGCAGCCTCAGCTTCCTTGACCTTCTCAGCCTTCTCGGCTTCAGCCTCAGCAGTCTTAGCTTGTCGTTTCTTCGAGATGTGGGTTACACCGCGCTTATCTCCTTTAACGATCTTAGCTTCTACTAATAGGTTCCAAACACTTTTGGATGGCTGGGCACCTTTTTCGAGCCAATACTTGACTCGATCCTCTTTCAAAGTCATTTCTTTGCTTCGAGGGTTTCGTGAGCCAAGGATTTCCAGGGACTTACCCCATGGATCTCGCTTCTTATCGATCACAATGATTCGATAATGCGGTTGCTTCTTTTTGCCAGTACGGCTTAATCGAATTGATAACATAATTTAAATAATAGTTGACTTGAGCATGTGGCGGCAGTATAAATCAAATATTCGATTAAGTCAAGAGTAGGCTTATTTTAGAGTAATATTGGCGTCTATGCCTTGACAAAAGGTTAATTTTATGCTATGATAAGCCTCGTAATTAATTAAAAATTACATTATGTCATTTGATGAATTTGGTCCAGGGGCTATGACCGAAATGGATCAAGAAATCAAAGAAGCCGGTTACGTTAAGGATGACGAAACCGAAGAGCCAACCGAAAAAATGGAGGCTTCAACTGAAGATTCTCAAGAGGAAGCTTCAGAAGCTGATGAAGAGCCAACCGAAAAAATGGAGGCTCCCGCTGCCTAAATAGAAATTTAAAACAGCCCCGATTTATTTCGGGGCTGTTTTGTGTTTAGTGTCGTGCTGTGGTTTCGGGGAGTTCTTCTAGACTAACACTCAACAAGTGACTGACTCCACCGTCTCCCATGGTCACACCGTACAAGACATCTGACTTTTCCATGGTCGCGCGATTATGAGTGATAACAATAAATTGTGTGTGCTGAGCCAAGTCTTCGAGGATCGTAGCAAAGCGTAACGTGTTGGATTCATCCAAAGCGGCATCAACCTCGTCCAAAACAATAAACGGGGAAGGATTAATGGCCATGATTGAGGCCAGGAGAGCGATTGAAGTAAGCGAGCGTTCACCACCGGAAAGTAGGTTAAGTGCTTTTATCTTTTTTCCAGGTGGAGTGGCGTGAATATCAACACCAATAATGGCATCTCGCTTTCCTTTGAGTCTATCTTTAACTCGCTCAATATCATCTTCCTCTTCTTTGCGAGCTTCTTCAGCGGTTTCATGAGCCGCTCGATCCATGCTAACTCCTTCGGTGGCTTCCACTGCTTCCTTGGTTTTCTCAACTTCTAAATCATCTCGGGTTAGCTTGACGAGCGAACAAGATCCGCCACCAAAGAGCAGTTTGAAATAACGTTGAAATTCACGGTTGATGTTTTTGAAAGCTTGCTCAGATTGCTTTTTGATTTTCTCATCCAGCTCATCAATAATTTTTTCAGTTGCCTTGATAGCATCTTTTAAATCTTTTACCTGTGTATCCAGAAAATCATGCCTGTCTTTGATCTCCTCGTATTCTTGAATGGTTTCCGGATCAATCCCACCAATGAGATCAAGTTTTTGTTTGAGCTTGGTCAGTTCACTAAAGACATTATTAGTATCAACTTTCTCATATTTTTCCCCGGCCTTGACTTTGCTGGCTCGTTCCCTCATCTCAATCTGCATTTCACGGTTTAAGTTTGCTTCGCGTTCTTCAAGTCGGGCCAGCTCAATCTGTAGAGTATTTCGTTCATTGCCAAGTGTATTAAGTTCGTTTTGCTTAGTTCGCATTTGCCGACCGAGCTCGAATAACTCTGAACGCTGTTTCTTTTCGGTTTCAGCGTATGATTCAATCGCCTTGTCGAGTCGTTTTAACTCGCTTTCCAGGTCATTGCGTTTTTGCTCTGCTTCTTTCAGGCTCAACATCAAGCCAGGGTCCGGCTTAATAGTTTCCGGAGCTGGTTTTTTTAAGCGACCAAGAAGTTTTTTAGATCGATCATGTAAAGAGGATGCTGAAGATTCAAGGGAATCAAGGGATTTCAGGGATTTCAGGGACTCAAGTTTGGTAGTGATTGATTCCAGTTCTTTGATGATGTCCGGGAGAGGAAGTGGTGTCCATCTGGCTTCGGCTTGAACTTTTTTGAGCTCGATCTTCTTTTGGATTTCAAATTCCTGATCCCGTATTTTGGATCGCTCGGCCTGTAATCGTCGGTATTCGTTTTGCAGTCTTGCCAAACCTTCCGAGCCTTCTTGGTCCTCTGTGCCTTCTAAGCCTTCTTGTTCTTCCATTTCTGCACTCTTACGTTCATAGGACTTGAGCTTGTTTTCCGCGGCTCGATATTTGGCATCAATTTGGTTAAATTTTTCTCGCGTTGTTTTGAGCTGGGTCTGCAGATCAGACCAAAGAGTGGAGTAGTAGTTGTGTTGGAGAGCGGTCAGTTCAGCTTCAATCTGCTCACGTTTTTCCAGGCGTTTAACTTGACGTTTCAGGGATCGCAACCGCGGAGAAATCTCGTTTAAGACCAGTTCGACCTCGGTTAGGTTCTCATACGTGCGTTTGAGTTTCAGCATGGCTTCGTGGCGCTTTAGCTGGAATTGGCGAACTCCAGTAGCATCATCAAAAAAGGCCTTACGTTCTTCTGGGGTAGCCACCAAAATGTGGTCCACCATTCCTTGACCGACCACGGAATAAGAACGTTGTCCCACGTTAGCTTGAGCTAAAAGCAAATGAATATCAGAAAGTCGGGTACCTTGACCGTTGAGGAGGTAGGCCGAGGTTCCGTCTCGATGTAATTTGCGGGTGATGGTGACTTCTTTAAAGTCAATTGGCATGGCCCCGTCCTCGTTATTAAAGGTAAGACTAACCTCAGCAAAGCCTGCCCGCGTTCGACCGATCGAGCCCGAGAAAATCACGTCCTCACTCTTTTTTCCACGTAAAATTTTTAGACTCTGTTCTCCCAGAGCCCAACGGATGGCATCAGACAGGTTTGATTTTCCACTGCCGTTCGGTCCTACAATAGAGGTAACTGAATGGCGGTTTTTCCCGGGTTTGGGGAATTTGAGGACGGTTTTCTGCGCAAACGTCTTAAATCCCTGAACTTCCAGTCTTTCTAAGTACATAACAGGCTTAATTATACAGGAAAAAGAGAAAGAAAAAAAGGAATAAACAGTTTCAAAAAGTGGGCGATCGCACCATTTTTAAAACCGGTTTAAGTTTGCATTTGTAAACAAAGAGGTCCGATCGGAAGGATTTGGCCACTAAACTCTTGACCCGGGTTCGACTCTGCGGTAAGATCGTTTCTTCCTATGGAAACATTAAAGCATAAACAAATCAATCAAGAGATTCAATCGGCACATCACGTGTTGTTGCTTCCGGATGAGCGGATCGATGGCGATAGTTTAGGTTCAGCCTTGGCTCTATACCGCTATTTCTTGACTCTTGGAAAACAGGTCACGATTTATGTTGGTGAACCGGTTCCGGAAAAATATCAATTTTTAGAGCACGTGGAAGTTTGTCGAGAAGACCATAATTGGGCCCAGGACCGATCAATTGATCTTGTAATCTCGCTTGATTGTTCGGATGAGCAATATGTTGGATCTTTGGTTCGAGCTCTTTCCAAGCCCACCAAACTAATTAATATTGACCACCATGATACGAACTCAAACTTTGGGGACATTGATCAAGTAGTCACACATGCCACCTCAACGACCGAGATTATGTATCGATTTTTTATTGAGAACAAAATTTTTATTGACCACGCCATGGCTACGGCACTGCTGGCCGGGCTGTATTTTGACACTACGGTTCTTTCAAACAAAGCAACTCGAGATCACTCAATGTATTTAGCAGCAGAACTTTATTTACTTGGTGCGGATATTAAAACTGTGGTGCAGAAGCTTCAGTTTAATCGGACACTTGCCATTCTGCGTGTTTGGGGTCTGGCCCTTGAGCGGCTGCATAAACACCCTAAGCTTGACGTTGTTGTAACATGGATTCGTGAACAGGATATGATTGAGTATGGAATTGACGTCAAAAGTATGGATGGTTTTGCCAACTTTTTGCACGGAGTGATTGAAGCCGATACGATTATCTTTTTAAGGGAAGAAAAAGGTGGAGTTAAAGCCAGTATGCGTACTTTAAAAGGAAACGTTGGGGAGATTGCCAAGATGTTGGGTGGCGGTGGGCATGACAAGGCGGCCGGATTCTCACTTCCAGGCTTTAAGATTGAAGAGAAGAATGGCTTGGCTACGTTAGCTAAAATGTGATAACCTAACTTTACTATGAACAATAAAAATGACTACGAAATTCGATCACAGGTTTTGGTTCCAACTGTGATTGAAAAAACCCACATGGGTGAACGAGCGTATGATATTTACTCTCGACTTTTAAAGGACCGTATTATTTTTCTTGGTACAGCGATTGATGACATGGTGGCCAACACCGTGATTGCTCAGCTGCTTTTTTTGGAAAGCCAGGACAAAACCAAGGATATTAAGCTCTATATTAATTCGCCGGGCGGATCGGTTTCAGCAGGACTTGCCATTTACGACGCCATGCAGTACGTAAAACCGCACGTTTCTACAATTTGTGTTGGACTTGCAGCTTCTATGGGAGCAGTCTTGCTCGCTGGTGGGGCGGATAAAAAAAGGCTTGCTTTGCCTAACTCGGAAATCATGATTCACCAGGTGCTTGGTGGGGTAGAGGGTCAGGCCACGGACATTAAGATTCATGCTGAACGTATTCTTAAGATTAAGGATCGCTTGAATGAGATTCTGGCCAAGCATACCGGACAGGATAAAAAGAAGGTGGAAAAGGATGCTGATCGAGATAATTTCATGGACCCTGAAGATGCCCTGAAATATGGTCTAATTGATAAGGTAATCGAGTCAAAATAAGGCTAAATCGGGTTTGTTATAGATTTTTAACAAACAAGTCAGCTAAAATAAGACAAAAATCGTGCTCGCGACCGTTTTTGTTAACTGGGATCGGCACGATTTTTAGGCTAAGCCTTGACAAGAATCAAGCTTAGTGTTAAACTGACTTGTCAATCATTAAAAAGGGTTGACTAAATTTCTCGCGCAAGAGAAAATAAAAAGCCCAATCGTAGATAGTAACCTGCAGGCACGACAAGCATGGGGTTTCATAAGTGGAAGTATCAGGTCTTCGGACTCGATCTCTCCATTGTTGAAACTTCTTGCCTGCAGCTTACCGTCTATGACGGGCTGTTTTTATTTTATTTTTGTCTGACTTGATCTTACTTGAACTTATTCTTCTATGCCAGTGGATAACTCAGGGTCGGTTTCGGTTTCAACCTCTTCAACTTCTTCACACTCTTCTTCGTCCTCACAAGTTTCTTCAATCGCGTCTGGATCAACCCCGACCAAACAGGTCCGTGGTAGGGCTCGATAGTGTGAACTGTAAACGGTTTCATCAATTGTTCCGTCCGACCATTCAATATAAGATGTGAATCCGGCATTAGCTCCCCAGTGAGCTCCTTGACAACTTTCTTCCCCTGGAGCCAAATCCGTTGTCTCAACATACTTGGTTTCACCCGGATTAGACCAACTCGTCACAATTGGTGGGTCATACCAGCCGCTTCGTCCATCACTTGTGCCCCAAAAAGTAAACTCAAGCTCGTAATTATCTTCGTTGACCTCGGTAGTTAGTAAAATATAGTTGTCGGTATCATTTTTAAAGCGGAAATCCGGGGAAGGGTCATAGATTGTAGCGTCTGTTCCAGGGTTTCCATTGGTGGCATCGTCATAATAACTAACCACGAGCGAGTGGTTGCGGCGTTCCAAGACTTCAAGTCCAGCGTTTAAAACAGCTCGGAAGGTGGTGGTACCGATTTGGCAAAGACCTCCGCCAACTTCTGGTTTGATTTCATCACCCACGATCACGAGTTCTGATTTGTATCCATCGGCGATTGTGAACGGACGGAGAAGCTCAAGCAAGGAAACTTCTTCATCCGGAGCAATCAGAACGCCGTTTAATTTGGAGGCCCCATGTTTAATGTTTTGAATTCGGTTCCAGGGACTGCCGGAGAAATCACTGGTTCCCACACCCAGTATTTCATTGATACCAAGATTATTGACTTCCTCAGTAGTCACTCGTGGCTCGGTAATTTCAACAACGATTTCAGCTTTAGTCTCTTCTTCCTCCCACATTTCCGCCACAGCTTCAATGGTAGCCGTTCGGTCAATAGCGATTCCCTGTTGGCTGCCCACAAACTCAGTCACCTTACCGTCCTCCATATTAAAGCGAGCGTCTTCAGCTTCAACCTCGATTTCCTGAGCTATAGCATCGAAAAAGATTTGTGTTTCTGGTTCGTCTAAAACTATCTCTATTTCACCGTCATTTATTGTGAGAGTCAGGGCGTTGGCAATAGTTTCGGCTGGGAGTTCAAATTCATCTTCTTCATAAGTAAGTGTATACGGTGCGTTTATTAAGATGTCATATGCTGGGTCAGTGTACTTGACTGCTATTTCTTCGCTAATAGCCGGGTCAGTGTAAATAGCGTTAAGTTGAATGGTTGAGATTACAAAATTTGATAATTGGCTGCGCACAGAGGCGAATAAATTGTTTTGTTCTAAAATAGTGCCGGGTTTTGATCCTGTAATTTTTATTGTCCAATCATTTCCGGAAGGAGTGATATCAAATCCGGCATTGATTGGTGATTCAGCTAGACTAGGAAATTCGTTTTCAATAGCCAAGAGCAATTCATCTGTTTGTAGTTCAAGCGGGATATTTATGGTCGGTCGGGTAATGGCTGTTCCTGCCAGGCGAATCATGTCTAAGAAAGCGTTTTCATGATGCGAGCGCTCATAGGCTGATTGAACAGCGGTTTCGATATAAAAATCAACGTACTCTTGGTAAACATCTGCACTGACTGCGAATGGCTCCAAAGAAATGTTAGCTGTTTTTCCTTCATGATTAACACTTAAACCCTGACTTAAAATAAGGTCGACTTCTTTGTAGAGTGAGGTTCGAGCCTGTTCTTCATCCATACCACCAACGACAAACGGACCAATTTTAACTCCTGGCCCGATTTTCCCAGTATATGTTCCGGTCAGGACATAAAGTGTGCCAAAACCAATTAAAAGAATAGCCAGTCCGGCAAGGATGACTATCTTAACAATTGGAGGAAGAGTGATTTTTGTTAAGTCCATAATTATTCTCCAAGCAGTTCGCTCAATATGTTTTCAGCAAAGCGTTCCCGTTCCGCGGCTACGTCTTGTTCGGAAAAAACAGCCACATGAACGGTTCCACCCACGGTGGCGTTTTGGCTGATCATATTTTTTGGCACAGTTAGTTGCTGTCCGTCATCAGTGACTACAATAACACTACCATTGGTAAAATCTTTTATCGTGGCGGGAATAGTATAGGGAAGGGTCATATCAATCATCAATTTTAATCACGGGTACATTAGACGAGAGTTCAGTTTTTGGCAAGGTTAAAGTCAGGATCCCATTTTTTAGAACCGCCTCGGCCGCATCAGCTCTGACATGTGCCGGTAAAACCACTGAACGAGAAAAACTACCAAAGTGGCACTCCTCAATATGCACAGTGGCCTGCTTGGTTTCATTACATTCTTCGCGTTTACCACGAATTGTGACTGTGTCAGTGGTCACAAAAATGTCTAAGTCCTCTTGTTTAACCCCGGCAATAGCGGAACGAATAATTATTTTGTCGTTCGTTTCTAAAACATCAACCGCCAGCTGGCCCTCGTTGGTATCGGTCCACTCATCTGTGAACCAGGATTCCTCTTGGGTTGCTTTTTCTTCCATGTTGAGCCATTTAAATACTTGTGGATGAAGTATGTTTGAATTATAGCACAATATCTGGTAAGACAAAGAAGGGATAATAAAACAAATTTATGCATGATCGCTATTTTATTGCTTTAGGGGGAATACTATTGCTTGTAGCCGGAGGAATCATTGGTTACAATTTGCAGGAGATACGGCAACTGGAAACCGAGGCTGAGTCAGGTGGTTTTTATGCTGTGTCAGACGAACCGATTGAGATGGATTTAGATTCCTTGGCTGAGGCTGAACTCATAACGTATTCTGAAGAGCCGTCGGAAGAGCCCGTCGAAGAGTCAGAGTCAACCTCAAGCTATGTCGTGCCTGTAAGTTACACTAAGCCAGTGAACCCTCCACCTTCCCAAGGGGGAGACGGAGGGGGATTTGATGAACCTCAAATAGTCGATCAAGACAAAGATGGAATAGCCGATGGCCTTGATAATTGTATGGGTCGTCATAACCCGACCCAGGTTGATTCCGACGGTGATGGGTTTGGAAACGAGTGTGATACGACTCCATACGGAGAGGGAAATTTGGATACCGATGCTGATGGAGTGACGGACGAAAGCGATAATTGTCCGAACGTGTATAATCCGGAGCAAGATGCTTGTTGATACGAATCGGAATAAGATAGGGTTGAGGTCCTATCTTTTTGTTTCGGATTGACAAGGCTGGTCGATTGTATTAGGTTGAACTTTTCTTGGAAAGGAGAGGCCAGCTATGAGAATCTTTACCTGAGCGGTCCGTTCAATCTCCGAACGGACCGCGTGTCTTTAAAAAAATAATTGAATATGTTAGGTTGTGATATCTATGGATTTAAAAACGATCAGAAAACAAATCGACAAAGTCGACGATCAATTAGTCGAACTGCTTGAGACGAGAATCAAACTTGTTCTTAAGGCTTTGCCACATAAACAATCAGTTGTAGATGGTCAAAGAGAGAGTGAAATAATTAGTCGAGCAATAAAACAAACAAGCCTTTTATCAGAGGGGCATCTGCGAGAAATTTTTAACTCGTGTTTTAAGGAAAGTAAAAGGCATATAAAGAAACGATAAACGTTCTCATCCGCCCTGAGAATCATAAAACCGTCAGGATCAAGTCCTGCCGGTTTTATGGTGACCCCAGGGGGAATCGAACCCCCGTTACCAGGATGAAAACCTGGCGTCCTAACCACTAGACGATGGGGCCCAGGGATTTATGTTTGTGCGGCCAATATTAGCAATTATTTTATCTTTCGTCAAGTGTGATTAGCATCCTTTTGTTTGATAAGCCATAGACTTGACAGCTAAGCTTATCTATGGTTATATACATTGTCATACCTGGCCCCCGAGAGGGGGTCGGGAGGATAGAAAGGAACCCGATCATGCGGCACATGAAGACGGATAGCACGGGGGTCGATACTTCCCGTGGTGATGAGCTGCCCGAGATGGTGGCCACCGAAGACGGGGCTGTGACAGAGGCCTCGGAAATCGATTTTTCCAAGAAGGGTGTCTTCGGAGACCGTTCTTGGATCGAGGACTTCAGCCCGATCCGGGTAAGCAACGAAGACCGTGCCGCGTTGCGCAGGCGCGTGGCCGAGCTTTCCGCCATGAGCGACACCGAGATCCTGGAAGCGATGCGTGTCGGTCTTCAGCTATTGCTCGAGTTCGAGGACACGGAGCGAAATCTGTTCTTGCGTTCGCTTGGCAACAAGCTTTCAGCTGTCCATCCGGATGTCCGTAAGATCGTGTGCATGTGGCGCCACGGCGGCTGTGACGAATTCCCGGACATTCGGGAGCTGCTGCAGTCGTTTGACTTGCCCTTGCACCGCGAGCGATTGCGGTCGGCAGATTTCTTCAAGGATGCCCGTCGCCGTCGTTACGTTCGGTGAACAGGTGTGTCCTTTCTCTTTTTCTTCACGCAGGCGATTCCTACTCGGGGTCGCCTGTTGTTTTTAGTATTCACTCGGTTTTCTTTGGACCTCCATCGTGTTCGAAGTGGCAGAACCTATTCAAAAACATATATATTGGGTACCATGATGTCATTATGAAAATTCTGGGAATTGAAACTAGTTGTGATGAAACTGCGGTGGCGTTGTTAGAAGCCAACGGAGAAAATTTTGTTATTGAATCAGAACTTGTAGCTTCACAAATCAAAGATCATGCCAAGTATGGTGGGGTAGTACCGGAAGTTGCTGCTCGTAAGCATGTTGACGTGCTATTTGGTTTGTTTGATGCTACGGGAGTTGATCGAACGGGTAAGGAAATAGATTTAATTGCGGTGACTCGTGGCCCAGGGCTCGCTCCTGCTCTTCGAGTGGGTGTGGAAGCGGCTAAAACATTGTCTACGTTTTGGAATAAGCCGTTAGTGGGTGTAAACCATTTGGAAGGACATATTTGCTCGGTGCTGCTCGACAATCGAGCTCGTCTGCAGTTTCCCGCTCTTGTTCTTGTTGTCTCAGGGGGACACACCGAGTTGGTTATTGTTAAAGGTCAGGGGGAGTATGAGCTCATTGGTGAAACCCGGGACGATGCGGCTGGGGAGGCTTTTGATAAGGTGGCAAAACTTATTGGGTTGCCATACCCGGGCGGGCCAGAAGTGAGTCGTCTCGCCACTCAGGGCGATCGGTCCGCTATTTCATTGCCTCGACCCATGCTCGACAGTCCTGGCTTTGATTTTAGTTTTTCTGGACTGAAAACCGCAGTGTTGTATCACCTGAAAGATAATCCTGAAACTGACAAAATAGATCTTTGCGCATCATTTGAAGAGGCGGTAGTTGAGGTACTCGTAACCAAAACGAAAAAAGCTATTGATAAGTATAATCCAAAGTTAGTTCTGCTTGTGGGTGGTGTCTCGGCCAACAAATATCTGCGCGAACGAATGCAACAAATGACTGCGGAAGAGTTTGGTCTTTCACTACTCTTAGCTCCATTACAATACACAGGAGACAATGCGGCCATGATAGCCGTGGCCGGATATTGGCAAGCTTCACGTCAAGATTATTCTGACCCCCTGATCCTAACAATTAATGCTAATCTGAATTTATGAAACAAAAACAGTACCAAACCGAAAACGTTGAAGAGACAAAATTATTAGCTGAACAACTCGCAAAAAGCTTTCATGGTGGAGAAGCTTTATTGCTGGTGGGAGAACTTGGTGCGGGTAAAACGTCTTTTGTCCAGGGGTTGGGAATTACCCTTGGGGTTCGCGGATCAATCAAGAGCCCGAGTTATACGCTTGTTAACGAACATCAGGCCAACACAAAAGAAGTTAAAAAATTGATCCACGTTGATGCTTATCGACTCGAAGATGAAACAACGAGCGAGCTTGGACTTGATGTTTCTTGTGATAAAGAAACAGTGTTTGCGATTGAGTGGCCGCAAAATCTTAAGTTTGATCTGCCGGGTTGTAAGGTGACGCATCGGATTCGGATTGACCACGTAGATGGAGACAGAAGAAAAATCACTATTAAAACAGACCAGGATTACATAATTGATCATCCGTTCGGTCCACCGGGTGAACACTCATACAGGTACAAAAAAACCGGGGAATAAACTCCGGTTTTAAGTCTGATTTTAAAAAATTAAGATCTCTAGTTTTATTCAGCAGCCACGCGGAACACTTCTTCAATGCTTGTTACGCCATCCAAGGCTTTCAGAACTCCATCTTGAACCATGGTAACCATGCCCTGATTTTTTGCAATTTCGCGCATTTGGTATTCAGACACCGAACCTTCTCGAGTGGCTTGTTCGAGCTCATCATCCATTACTAATACTTCGAAAATTCCAACCCGACCCTTATAGCCGGTGTTATTGCACTGCTCGCAACCAGCGGCTTGGAAAATTTTAACGTTATCAAGTTCAGGGATTTTTTCTTGTGACTTTTCTGGAATTTCAGAAAGAATTTTGTGTACTCGTTCTTTGGTGTCTTCATCTAATTCCGCTTGTTTTTTACAGTTAGGGCACAGTTTTCTAACCAGCCGTTGACCAATAATGGCATTTAACGCCGGGGCAAGTAAAAACGGTTTTACTCCCATGGAAATAAAACGGGGAATAGCTCCGGCAGCATCATTGGTGTGAATCGTGGAGAGCATCAAATGACCGGTCAGTGCGGCATTAATAGCGGTTTCACCGGTTTCTAAATCTCGAATTTCACCCACCATCACAATGTCTGGATCCTGACGAAGAATGGAGCGTAATCCGTCAGCAAAAGAATAATGCTTGGTGTGATCGATTTGTGATTGATTAATTCCTTGCAGTTTATATTCAACCGGATCTTCCAAGGTGATAATCTTCACGCCCGGTTTGTTTAGTTTTCGTAAAATCGAATAAAGCGTGGTGGTTTTACCAGATCCAGTTGGACCCGTAGTTATGACCATGCCATGTGGTTTTTCTACTTCACGTTCCAAGCGTTCATAGGCCAAAGGTCGGAAACCAAGATCATTGAAGCCGACTTTTGTGGCAGCTGGATTTAAGATACGCATTACAACGGATTCACCCCAAGTAGTTGGCAGGGTTGAAACACGTACCTCGGTTTTTCCTTCTTCCAAGAAAATTGTCATGCGTCCATCCTGTGGTTTGTCTGTGATGTTGATTTTTAAACCGCTCAGGAGTTTGATGCGGGCTACAAATTTTTTCCAAAGGTCTTTAGGTAATTCAGTTATCTCTTGCAACTCACCATCGATCCTGAAACGCACCATGATTCCTTTTTCTTCAGCTTCAATGTGAATATCAGAGGTGCCAAGTTCCAATGCGGCCGCGGTCAAAACGGACATAATGTCGGTGACTGAAGTTTCTGTGATCAACTTTTGCACGTCCTGGAAATTATTGATCTCGGCTCGGTAGCGTTTTAACTCTTCCGGAGTAATTTGTACGCCCTTTACTATTTTTTTTATCTTAGGAAGAGCATCGTATAGTTTGTTGGCCAGTCGATAGCTTTCCTCGGAAATTTGGTAGATGGCTGTATTGGCATGATTCCGTTCTCCCAACTGAAAGGCCAAATCTTTGACCCCCTCCGAGCCTGGATCAACAGCACCCAAACGAATCTCTTCACCCAGATGTAAAAAAACAACAGCCTGATGCTGTTCAGATTGCTCGCGAGGCAGCAACTGTAAAGCTTCCGGACTGATAGCAAAGCCCTTTAGGTTAACATAGGGAAGACCGGCTGTGTCAGCCGCTTTTTTAGTTTCTCGCTCCTTTTCAGCCAAACGGATATCATGCATTTTTTCAGAGAATTTTTCCTCGGTCCCCATATCCGCGGCCGGCTTGGGAGCTTCTTCTTCATCAGGAACATTGCCAGTGGTTGGATCACTGGCTCCCGTGTTCTTAAGTAGATCGCTGATTGATGGCAATTCATTACCCATATGAGCTTATTCTAGCATGAAATAATAAAACCAAAAAGCAGCTCTTTAAGAGCTGCTTTGTGATCTTGGTGGCTAGAAAAATTTAAAGGTTTTTCTAAAGCGGTGCAGTTTGGGAATAAAACCTTTTTTGGTGCGCAATTTTTTATATACCAGAGCCCAGACCGCGTATTGATATGCGGTTAAAACACCACCGGCCAAAATAATGACTCCCAACATAATCCCTGCGGTCACCAGGCTGACCACGGCAGTTAACGCAGTGGTAGTTGTTAAAACAGCCGCTAAGTAGGCAAGCAGGTACGGAATCCACAGCAACATAATTACCAGAAAAGTGACCGATCCGCCTATAATATGAATCAAGAAAACAACCAGAGCAGTTTCAAAGGTGGCTAACGGGTGACGGCGGAAAATGCTCCAGGCTTCAATCAGAGCGTCGTGCAGACCGTGTCCTTGGTCTGACACCGAGGCAATGGATAGAATTGAAACCATGGAAATAACGATCATGATGGTCATGAATATGATTAACACCACAAACGAGGCGGCAATGTCCGTGAAAATATTACTAGAGATCAGGGCAAGGGGCACAGCTGTTACGGCAAGCATAATCGCTACCATAATTTTAGTTACCACATCAATCAAAAATATTTTCCAGCAAGCTCTCTTAGGCAGGACTAAGAGATCTTTGGTGGTTAATCGGGATCGACTTAAGGTTCCCTTGATTAGTCCGTGTTGAGAACACACACCAATGGCGACAAGAGCAATTACCACAGCTATCATTAGGGCAACAATTAGAGCCACTCGCCAGGGTTCCAAAACCGTCAGTTGGATAAACCAGAGACGCCAGGCATCAAACCCGGGAATAATATTGTCCAGAAAGATTTGTTGTAGGCTAAATCCACTGTTAACCGGTTTCGTAACGTGGAACACAACTTCAAGAACGGCCCCGGTGCCCATGACCGCGGCAAAGATGCCCAGGAACCAGAGCTCATGACGTGTGCGAACAGTCTGCCACGCTTTTTTTAGGATGGGCCGATACGCAGCCTCATGCCATTTTTTTGACATAGTCCTCCTTTAGTTTGATTACTCCTCAGAATCATTTTTTTCACTCTCCATCAACTTTTCGAAATCAGCTCGTTCCAAGGTTTCTTTGGTAAGTAATTCCTTCACTACCAATTCTACCTTATCTTTATTATTCGTCAAAAGTTTTTGGGCTGTTTCTTTAGCTTCCTCAATGAATCGATTCACTTCTTCATCAATTTTTTGAGCCGTGGCATCAGAATAATTTATCTTTTCATGAATTTCTTTGCCAAGGAAAACCATCTCGTCATTTTCACCATAAGTGCGTGGACCAAGCTTGTCAGACATGCCATAACGGGTCACAATTTCCCGAGCCAGATTACTGGCTTTCATTAGGTCGTTGGACGGACCGGTGGTTACGTCACCAAACTTATCCATTTCAATCACGTATCCGCCAAGCATCACGGCCAGTTCGTCAATGAATTCTGAACGACTGTGCAGTTTACGGTCCTCTACCGGTAGCTTTAGAGTGTATCCGGCTGCTCGACCTCGACTGATGATCGAAACTTTGTGTACAGGGTCGGCGTTTGGAAGCAAGTGAGCCACAATAGCATGGCCCGCTTCATGGTAAGCCGTAATTTCTTTTTCTTTTTTGCTAAGAATGTGACTCTTTCGTTCCGGTCCAAGCAATACCTTATCGATTGATTCAAGCACAGCATCAAGGTCAATTTTCTTTTTGTTGCGTCGAGCCGTTAAGATGGCCGCTTCATTTAATAGGTTTTCAAGATCAGCTCCGGAAAAACCAGGAGTTCTTTCAGCTACTGAACGCAGATCGACATTATTAAGCGGTTTATTTTTGGCGTGAATTTTCAGAATTGCCTCACGGCCGTTGATGTCCGGCAGGTCAATCACAACGCGACGGTCAAAACGTCCCGGTCGCAATAGTGCTGGATCCAGCACGTCCGGTCGGTTAGTAGCAGCAATAACAATTACGCCCAAATGTGGGTCAAATCCATCCATCTCTACCAGGATTTGGTTCAGTGTCTGTTCACGCTCGTCATGGCTTCCACCAAGTCCGGCTCCACGCTGTCGTCCTACAGCATCGATTTCATCAATGAATACAATGCAAGGAGAGTTCTTCTTGGCTTGCGTGAACAAGTCTCGCACTCGAGAAGCGCCAACCCCTACAAACATTTCTACGAATTCTGAACCAGAAATGTGATAAAACGGAACCTTGGCTTCACCGGCTACAGCTCGGCCTAGCAAGGTTTTACCGGTTCCCGGAGGACCCATAAGTAAAACGCCTTTCGGAATCTTGGCTCCGACTTCAATAAACTTTTTTGGATGACGCAAAAATTCAACCACTTCCATGAGTTCTTCTTTCGATTCTTTTACTCCGGCAACATCTTTAAAGGTGATTTTGCCGCGTTTGTCAGCTTCCTTGGCTCCGCTTTGTCCAAACTGCATGGCTTTTCCGTTAGCACCCTGCATTTGTCGGATCAGGAACCAGAAGATGATAACCAACAGTAAAATTGGAATCAGGCTCGGTAAGATAATACCTAAAAAATAACTGCGGCCGCCGTTGTTTGAAACATCAATGGTTATACCTGCGAGTTGTTCAGGGGTGACACCGTAGTTAACCAGTTGTTCGGATAAAGATGAGTCAGATTCTTTCCGGCTAACCAGCTCATCTTCCCCGGCAGTGATGTTGATTTCGTCTCCCTTAACCTCGATTCGTTCAACCTCACCGTCTTGAATGCGCTCTACAAGGGTACCAATCCCAATCTCCTCCGGTTTTTCTCCGGATAGGGTATAGGTTGAAAGGATGGCTCCAATCACCACAATGGTGATGACGAATAAAAGAATGTTTTTTGTAATTGGTTTCATAGGAGTAATTTTCAAGTATCAAAGCTCAATTTTCGAATGAATTTACAGTTTGAAAATTATCAAAGTGATCATTCAGTGAAAATTGGAAATTGAATATTGATACTTATTTTCATTATACCGAATAAGGCGATTCTAACAAAAGGTGGGCTTTAAGTCCAGAAATGGGCCAAATCAAAACCGCCCGGGTTTTGACCCGAGCGGTTGTGTTTTATTCAGTTGATTCTTTTTTGGTTTCCTCTTCAGGCTTTTCCTCATCCGGCTTTTCATCTTCCACAGGCTTATCGGTTTTTTCTTCAGTTTTCTTAAGATCAAGAGTCAGACCTAAGCGATGTTCTTCCGGCTCAATAGAGACAATCTTGAATTTTAAGGTATCACCGATCTTGGCAATGCTGTTTAGCTCAGTTCCAGATCCAGCGATTTCGCTCACATGAGCCAGACCGTGGATTTCCGGATCAAGTTCTACAAAGAATCCGAATGGATTAATTTTGAGAACGGTTCCGTTCACTACATCACCAACTTTGTATCGGTCCCCAACGTTCTTCCAAGGGTCATCAATGAGTTTTTTCATGGATAGAAAAATCTTTGATCCTTCAATACCGATCACTTCGGCTTTGACTTTGTCACCAACCTTCACAAGGTCGCTTGGGTGATCAATACGTTGCCAAGCAATTTCGGAAATGTGAACCAGTCCTTCCAAAGAATCAAACTTCACAAAGATACCAAAGTCAGCAATTGCTGTGATCTCACCTTCTACTTGATCACCAACATTATACTGTTGGATAACTCCCTTTTGTCGCTCTTCCCAAACCACCTTTTCTGAAACGATTAACTTTTCTTCCTGTTCGTTTACGTCAAGCACTTTAACATCGATATCGGTCCCTACAAACTTTTTCAGTTTTTCTAGAATTTTTTGCTTATCCCCACCGGAAACTCGCGGATAGTTGTCAGGGGACAACTGAGAGACGGGCATGAAGCCGGTAATGTGCTTCAGTTTGATGATAAGTCCGCCCTTGTTGGCTTCGATAACTCGAGCCGGTACGATTTCACCGGTCACGAAAAGCTTGCGCAGGTCTTCCCAGGCCTTTGCTTGGCCGGCAAAGCGGAAACTAAGTTCCATTTCACCGTTTTCATTTTCAAGATCGATCACTGTGGCCTCGACCTCCTCACCGGACTCCAACCCGGCGTATTCACTAGACTCAGCAAAAAGCTCGCGACCTCGGACTACTCCGGTGGTCACGCCTTCAATATCGATCCGAACTTCACGTCGGTTGGCACAGATAATGTTGCCTTTTACAACGTCGCCAACCTTAGGGATCTTTTTTAGATATTCACCCTCAAGCAGGAGTTTTTCAAATTCACTTGTTGGGGTATCTTTAGTTGTCATACACGTTTCCGCAAGCAGTCTAGGTGGGTTCATGCCACTTTGAGGCCGGCGGGGCTAAAAATTAATAAGTATTTAAGCTGACGCGAGTATAACAAAGAGGCTTATTTTAGTCAACCCTTCGACTTGGCTTAGGGTTGATCCTGAGTTTATCGAAGGGTCAAGAGCCATAATTTGTGATAGAATATTGGGGTATGAACAATGAAGCAGAGGCCATGCTTAAGGAATTTAAGGTGGTCATAGATCGGTTGCCGTCACATCTGACCCATATAAAGACTGAGGCCGATAAACTATATAACGAGCTTTCCGGTAAGGAGGATCTTGTACCTCAAGATGTGCATAAGGCCTTGGTTAAGATTGGTAAACAAGAGTATCCGCACCGGCACGCACTTGAAGATTTATTAGAAGCTGAAGGGATCGAGATGAAAAATCAGGCCATTATGAATCATGTTGAGCCTGGAGTTGCCGCAAAACTTAAGCCGTTGTTTGAGTCTGGGGTTGGGATTGAGGATATTGTGAAAAGCAATATGTTTGAGGTTGAGTTTAATGCAGAAGAGCGGTATCAGATCGAGAATGGGATCCTGCACTACCAGCACGAGATGCGTGACGAATTACCACACTTTGTTTCTGAACATAAGACCAAATACGATAAATTGCTTGATAAGTGGCAGAAGCATATGATTGAGCTGGAAAAAATGATTGATGAATTGCGCCAATTGGCTCCAAAAGACCGACACTGGACTCCGGAAATCAGGGATAAAATTAGTCTCTTTGAAGAAGGTTGGTCAATCGTGGAAAAGGATCCGGATGAGCTGGCAATAAAAAAAGAAATTGAGTACTGGCAGGGTACTTTGGGACTAGATGAATAAGGTTATTTTTTAGCTAAAATAAGACCCGTCATAGCACGGGTTTTTCTGTTGCTTCAAAGGAGCTTTTATGCTAAAATGGATGCGTAATTATTTTGATGTTTATGAACATTTCTTGGCACGGATTATCGTGCTTTTCAATTGAAACCAAAAGCCCGGACAAGGGGGAGGTTAGGGTTGTGGTTGACCCGTATCAGAATTTAACCGGACTTAGATTTCCTCGTACCATGGAAGCGGACATCGTGACCACTTCACACAAAGCGGATGACGCTGACAATGTAAAAAGCGTGGGTGGCAAACCGTTTGTGGTTTCCACACCAGGTGAATATGAAGTAAAGGATGTTTTTGTTTATGGTGTTAGTGCCCCGTTGGCTTCGGCCAAAGAGGGTGGTAAGGCCGAACCAAATACCATTTTCCGTATTGTGGTGGATGATATTATTATTGCTCACTTGGGGGCCTTAAATCGTGAATTAACCGATGAAGAGTTGAGCGGTCTTCAGAATGTGGACCTTCTCATGATTCCGGTCGGAGGTGGACGGGTGATGAGTCCCAAGACTGCAGTAAAAATGATCAATCAGATTGATCCGCGGATTGTTTTACCAATGAGTCATGCCGTGCCAAACTTAAAAGAAAAATTTGCTGACATTAAGGATTTTTGCAAAGAGATTGGAGTGTGTCAGCGTGAAGAAACAAATAAATTAAAAATCACCCGATCAACTCTTCCTGAAGAAGAAACCGAAGTGATTGTTTTGTCGCGTGCTTAACTATGATTCCAAGTGGTGAACCAAAAAAGATGGTGTTATTCTGGGTTTTGTTTGGAGTGGCCATGGTGGGAGTGGTTGGTGGCTGGTATGTTTTAAACGCAGGTTCTTTTGCGGTCATTAAACATGGAATTAAAATTCAAGCCACGGTTCAGGAAGCTGGTGAGCCGTTTGTGCCTATTTTAGAGGAAGTTGAAGAAACCAAAGAAGAAGCAGAGGATGCGTTTGTGGAGCGGGTGCGTGAAGAATATCGAGATCAACAAGAAGCTGCTGCCGGAGCTGTGCTGACCGAAGCAGTGTTAAATGAAATAAATAACGAGGCAGAAGACAATTATGCCGAAGAAGAAAGAGAAGGCCGGGAAGGCCAAGAAGGCTCTGAAGAAGCCAGTAAAATCAATTAAGAACGCCCAGAAGGCCGGGAAGGCAAAGAAGGCTTTGGAAAAACCAGAAGCGGAAGTTTTGGTTGAACAAGAAGCAACAGGTGTTGTTGAGGGTCGGGTAGAGCCAGCATCGCTCGTGGGCGAGATGGAAACCAGTTATTTGGATTATGCCATGAGTGTGATTGTTTCGCGTGCATTGCCTGATGTGCGTGATGGGTTGAAGCCGGTACACCGACGAATTTTGTATAGCATGTGGCAAACAGGATTGCGTTCAACGTCCAAGTATAAGAAATGTGCCACGGTTGTTGGAGATGTGCTTGGTAAGTATCACCCGCACGGTGACTCTGCTGTGTACGATTCACTTGTACGTATGGCCCAGGACTTCAGCTTCCGCTATCCGCTCGTGCGTGGACAGGGTAACTTTGGCTCGCTCGATGGTGACTCAGCTGCCGCCTACCGTTATACAGAGTCAAAACTCGAGACAATTTCGGAAGAACTGTTACTCGATATTGAAAAAGCAACGGTTGATTGGCGGCCAAACTTTGACGGAAGTCATAAAGAGCCGTCCGTTTTGCCAGCCAAACTGCCAAACTTGCTTTTAAATGGAACTTTAGGAATCGCGGTTGGTATGGCTACCAACATTCCACCGCATAACCTGGGCGAGCTTTGTGACGGGGTGACTCACTTGATCGAAAACCCGGACGCTACCATTGATGATTTGGTTGAGTTTATCAAAGGGCCGGATTTTCCAACCGGAGGAATTATTTATAATGTTAATGATATCAAACAGGCTTACGCTACGGGGAAAGGGCCGATTGTGACTCGGGCCAAAACTGAGATTGTGGAACGTAAAGGAGGCTTTAATATTATCGTTCACGAAATTCCGTACCTTGTAAACAAGGCTACGCTCCTAGAAAAGATTGCTACGCTTGTGCGAGAAAAAAAGATAGATGGGATTAAGGATTTGCGTGATGAGTCAACTAAGGAAGGAGTGCGAATTGTGATTGAGCTCAAGAAAGATGCTTTCCCGAAAAAAGTTTTAAATCGGTTGTATCAGCAAACCCAGCTTCAGGACACCTTTCACGTTAACATGGTGGCTCTGGTAGAAGGCGGACTTCAGCCTCGGCTTTTAAATTTGAAGTCAATTCTGGAAGAATATGTAGTGCACCGGGAAGAAGTAGTTAAACGTAGAACCGAATATGATCTAGAAAAAGCCAAGGACCGAGCTCATATTTTGGAGGGATTGCGTTTGGCAATTCTCAAAATTGATAAAATCATCGCCACGATTAAGAAGTCGAAAGATAAAGACGTGGCCAAAACCAACCTGATGAAAAAGTTCAAGTTAACTGAACGTCAGTCTGTGGCAATTTTGGAGATGCGCTTACAGCAGTTGGCTAACCTTGAGGCCTTGAAGGTGGAGCAGGAGTACAAAGAAAAGTTAAAGCTTATCAAAGAATTGGAGTCTATCCTGAAGTCAAGAAAGAAGATGCGTCAAATTATCAAGGATGAGGTTAATGAGATTCGTGAAAAATATGCTGATGAACGTCGGACAGATGTAGTGGCTCATGGGGTGAAGGATTTTAAAATGGAAGATGTGATTCCGGATAATCCGACTGTGGTCATGATCACCAAGGAGGGATACATTAAGCGATTGCCACCGGAAACTTTTCGTACACAAGCTCGTGGTGGAAAGGGAGTGGCTGGACTAACGACCAAAGAAGAGGATGTTGTTGAGCGTGTGTTTAGTACCACGACCCACAAGGATCTGCTCTTTTTTACCACTCGCGGTCGGGTGTTCAAACTGAAAGCTTACGAAGTTCCAGAATCAACTCGAACCGCCAAGGGGCAGGCACTGGTAAACTTCTTGCAACTGTCGCCTGGTGAAACTGTCACAGCAACGCTCGCTCTTGATGAGATGAAAGGTATTAATTATCTCGTGATGGTGACCAGTAAAGGTACTATCAAGAAGACCGAACTTAAGGATTTTGATAACGTACGTAGTTCAGGTTTGGTCGCTATCAAACTTAAAGAAGGCGATAACCTTCTTTGGGTGAAGCGGTCAACCGGCAAAGATCAAGTTGTTTTGGCTACAGCAAAAGGCCAAGCTATTCGTTTCAAAGAATCGGACGTTCGAGCCATGGGTCGAACAGCTTCCGGGGTTCGAGGGATAAAACTCAAAGGCGAGGATCATATTGTGGGCATGGATATTGTGACCGCTGACGATAAGCAGTTATTAGTTGTGATGAAGAATGGTTATGGTAAGCGAACTGAATTAAAAGAATATAAAGTTCAGGGTCGTGGCGGAAGTGGAATTAAAACTGCCAATATTACTGCCAAGACCGGTGAGATAACCTCGGCTTATGTAGTAGAGGATAAGGATGAACGGGATTTATTTGTGGTCAGTGAGGCTGGGCAGGTGATTCGCACAGCGCTTAAGACTGTATCTAAGCTTGGTCGTGCTACTCAGGGAGTTAAAGTAATGAGTTTTAAGAAAGCGGGCGATATTGTGGCGAGTGTAACGCTGGTTTAATAGGAGATAAAAAGTAGGGGCGGACTGATGTGTCTGCCCTTTTGATTTTAACTAAAAAAACGGACATTTGCCCGATTGTGTTCACGAAAAATTATTCAACCTCGATTGTGATAGTTTGGGATCGTATAAATGCACTATCTGAGGATTCGGCGAAATAGATCACAATTTCATGACTCCCTTTAGTGAGTGGTTGGTCATAACACACATTCTGAGTTGGAATGGTTCCTTCAACAAAAGAATAATCAGGGAAGATGATTCTGTAATAATTTGTTTTCGATCCTATTGAATCTGTTGTGCTCGTTAAACAAACCGTGTCTCCTTCAGAAAAAGATGTAGATTTTACTACTGGTGATTTTCTGTGTGAATAAAACGATGAGTGAGCTGATATACGTGTACCGAAATCGCCCAGGCCGTCTGATTCATTTCGACTTTTTATATAGTTATAAAAAAGTACAGTCGAAATAATCAGAGCAATAGTACCTAGTACTCCTATGACAAAAAATATATTTTTAATCCACGTTTTCATAAAGAGGATAGAATGTATCAACCTGGTTTGGGTCTAAATCAAGTAGAGAGAATACTTCTTTTTGACGGTCAATAATTTCTTGGTTTCTTTGTGCTGAATATTTGGTTATTGGATACGGGGTAATATAAACTGTTTTTTTATTTTCATTGTCACTGAATTGTTCGCTCAAACGGATTTCGTAAACGTCATATCCGACTCCGTTTGATTCTGGCCAGCGAATAACCATACTAGCTGAATTTCTTGGTCGGTATAAAACGTAA
Organism: uncultured Gammaproteobacteria bacterium; assembly: GCA_965231015.1. Lineage (GTDB taxonomy): Bacteria > Patescibacteriota > Patescibacteriia > UBA9934 > CAZDDW01. The sequence goes on along the minus strand of OZ246408.1, from coordinate 922,381 downwards.
TTGTTCAGAGCCAGGAATTGGAAATTGGTTTGTTCAAATATTTGGCCTTCATATAGAGTTTGACATGGTTCATCTCCCACATAGCCTGATCCACCCGGGATGAAATTCGGACAATTTTTTTGTTCCGCTAAGGCGTTCCATTCTTCGAGTGAATAGGGTGATGCGGTATAGTCTTCTGAAGTAAAATATGCACTATAAAAATGTCCATTCGCATTAGCTCGATCAACTAAGATGTTTAAATCAGGAGTCTCTTCTGATAATACTTTTAAAGATCCATTTGATTGTGAAGATTCTTGACGCAAAAAAGAAATGATCTTGTCTTGGTATTTGCCAAAATTGGTTATTCCTTCATAAGAGACAAAAGATAAGACACCTATCGTCCATAAGACTCCTAAAACAATAAATAGATTGTACAGTATTTTTTTCATGCGTCAATTATATCATGTGCGAGCTCTGATTTAAACGGGGTTGACAAAATTTAGCTAAATTGATACTATTCTGCCACAATAATTTGAATCAATTTGTATGTCCGTACCTGTAAGACGACAAACTCATGGAAAAACCCGCCGTCGCCGGGCCCATCACGCTCTTAGTTCAGCTACTATTACAAGTTGTCCTAAGTGTGATAAGCCGGTGCAGCCACACCACGCTTGTGAAAACTGTGGTTTTTACAGTAAAAAGCAGGTAGTGGATACCAGTCGAGAAGCCGAACGAGCGATGCGCCGCGAGGCCAAAGCCGAAGCTCCAGCTGACATTGAGACCGCTAGTGCTGAGGCAGAGAAAAAAGCTCAGGTTAATCAAGCAGCCAATACCAAAGCTGACAAGCCGGGGAAGTAATTCCCGGTTTTAGCTTTCTGTGGTATCCTTTAATCAATAAGCCCCTTAGTTCTTACGTACATTTATGTCCAATCGACACCTTGCCCGAAACATTGCCCTTCAATCTTTATATCAGTGGGATTTTTTGGAACAACCAACAGATCGAATCCCAGAATTTGTAGAGAACAATAAACAAGAATTTGCTCCGCAGTTTGACGACGGCGGTTTTATTATGGAATTGGTCGAGGGAGTTTTAAATAACCAAGATGAGATCGACAGTTTGATTACACAATTTGCTCCGGACTGGCCACTTGAAACTATTACGACGATTGATCGAAATATTTTGCGACTTGGAACATATGAACTCAAATTTTCAGAAAACGTACCTAGCAAGGTGGCGATCAATGAAGCGATTGAGCTTGGAAAGAGTTTCGGTGGTGAGGCTTCAGGACGTTTCATAAATGGGGTACTCGGAGCAATTTATAAAGACATGTTAAAGAATGGAGAAGAAAAGAAAGTAGATAAGGAGCCGCCTAAGAAAAAGGAGACAAAGGATTCAAAAGACTCAGGAGATCCAAAGGAGTCCAATTAACCATTATTTATCTATCATTAACCAAATCACATGTCAGAAAAAGATCTAAGTGCGTTGGAAGAAGCTCTCGGTGTGACGTTTCAGGATAAGGATACGCTGCGCCAAGCGCTTGTTCATCGTTCATATATCAATGAACACCCAAGTTTTCATTTGGGGCACAATGAGCGTCTCGAGTTCTTAGGAGACGCGGTTTTAGAGCTCGTGGTAACCGAGCATCTTTATGATAATTATGATAATCCCGAAGGAGAGTTAACTAATTGGCGAGCGGCTCTTGTAAACGCGGAAATGTGTGCCGATGTTTGCAACAACTTAGGCGTGAACGAATATATGTATTTGTCTAAGGGGGAGGCCAAGGATACAAGCACCAAAGCCAGGCGTTACATTTTGGCCAATGCTCTTGAGGCGATAATTGGAGCCATTTATGTTGATCATGGCTGGGACGTGTCAAAAGATTTTATCGGACGCACAATTTTGTCAGAGTTGCCCAGGGTTTTGGAGCAAAAATTATATATTGATCCAAAAAGCCGTTTTCAGGAAGCGGCTCAGGACAAATTCGGGGTTACTCCAAGTTATAAGGTTATGGAAGAAACCGGACCGGATCATAATAAAAAATTTGTGGTTGGAGTATATCTTGGAAAGGAGCTCGTGGCTGAAGGAGAGGGGACTAGTAAACATGAGGCACAAGTTGATGCGGCCGCGAATGCCATTGAAAAGAAGGGTTGGTAATGAAACCAAAGCTGTTATTACATGTTTGTTGTGGCACCTGTGGATCATGGGTGCCCAGGAGGTTGGTGCATGATTATGACCTTGACCTTTTTTATTTTAATCCAAACATCCATCCGAAAGAGGAGTATGTCCGACGGTTGGAATCGGTTCGAGAAATGGCACGTGAGCTTGATCTGGTTTTGATCGAAGTAGAATATAATCCGCAGGGTTGGTTCGAAGCGGTTCGGGGTCATGCTTCGGATCGAGAGGGTGAAAATCGATGCAGTCTCTGTTTTAGTCACCGGCTCGGTACCACCGCATGTTACGCTTCTGAACACGGATACGACGCGTTTGCGACCACGCTCACGGTCGGTCGACGAAAGTCGGCTACCAAGGTAAATCCGATCGGGTTCGAAGCGGCCCAAGAGTATGGGATCGAGTTTGTGGATCGAGATTGGAAGAAAGGTGGAGGAGAAGACCTGTCTCAGTTACTCGCAAAAGAATTCGACGTATACCGGCAAGAGTATTGCGGTTGTGTGTATTCGAGAACAAACATCCCGCCAAACGGGACAAGAAAAAAACCGCGGGAATAAACCCGTGGTTTTTTGGTGCCCTGTGTAGGATTTGAACCTACGACCGTTTGCTTAAGAGGCAACTGCTCTAACCAGGCTGAGCTAACAGGGCAATATTTGTCCTTGCGTGCCACGAATATACCTGATTGGTTGACAAATGTCAATATCTTCGCTATACTGCGGCTACAAATTGAACCTATTCCCAAATTCCGTTTTTGGTCTGAATTCCAAAATTTTGCATCTTGATCCAAAAATTTTCTCACCAATACAATTGTATTGACTCAAAAATTATTTGAATCAATCTGCTCGAATTTATGAAATTAATCCTCAAAAAAGAATTGGGATAGGCTCAAATTAATCGATTCCGAAGATCGAAACTGGAAACCATGCAGGCGTAGCTCAGCTGGATAGAGCGTCTGGCTTCGGACCAGAAGGCCGAGGGTTCGAATCCTTCCGCCTGTACCAAAAAATCCGTTCAAAAAACGGATTTTTTGTCTGGCGAAGCCAGACCCGGCTCTGCCGGGCTTGCCGCCGAGTCCTGATTTTGGTAGTATAGCCGCGTATGAAATACTCAAAACTTTTCGGAAAAACTAATAAAATGAAGCCAACTGACGCAAATTCAGCTAACGCCAGACTTCTGCTTCAGGGAGGATTTATTAATCAACTTGCGGCTGGGATTTATACCTACCTTCCGCTCGGACTTCGTGTGCTCGAACGAGTTAAAGATATTGTCCGTGATGAAATGGATGCCATTGACGGCCAGGAAATTTTAATGCCAGCCCTAATCCCTAAATCTGAATGGGAACGAACCGGACGATGGGAGGAAGAAGTTGCTTTCAAAACCGAAGGATACGGAAAAAAGGACTATGCCCTCGGCTGGTCTCATGAAGAAGTTGTTACACCTCTTGTTAAGACATATGTAAAATCTTACAAAGATTTTCCTGTATCCATGTATCAGATTCAGACAAAGTTTCGAAATGAAGCCCGGGCAAAGTCTGGTCTGCTTCGAGGTCGAGAGTTTGTTATGAAAGATATGTATAGCTTCCATCTTAATGAAGCCGACTTTGAAGATTATTACGAAAAGTCTAAAGAAGCGTATTTGAATGTATTTGACCGATGTGGGTTGGATGCCAGAATTGTTGAAGCGGGCGGAGGGTCGTTCACTGATCTTGTAACACACGAGTTTCAGGTTGCGACTCCATACGGAGAAGATATTGTCTTTGGGTGTGATTCATGTGATTACGCCAAGAATAAGGAGTTAGTTGAACACGAAAATGGTGATAAGTGCCCAAGTTGCGGCAAGGGAAAAATCGAGGCTATTAAATCTATTGAGGTCGGTAATATTTTTCCACTCGAAACAAAATACACTGATGCTACTAACTTTGATGTGGCAGGTGAAGATGGAAAACCAATCCGGCTTATCATGGGTTGTTATGGAATCGGTATTTCTCGTTTGGTTGGGTCAATCACTGAGGTCCATCATGATGAAAAGGGAATAGTGTGGCCAAAGACCGTGGCCCCATTTGATATTGAGATTGTGACTTTGAGTTCGAAAGATGAAACAGTTCAAGGTCGGATCGAAGAAGTGGCCAGCGCTTTGCACGATGACTTGGAAGAAGAAGGAGTCGAGGTACTGTGGGACGAGCGGGACACCTCGGCCGGGGCTAAGTTTGCTGACGCTGATTTGATCGGAATCCCACTACGACTCGTTGTCTCAGAAAAGACTTTGGCTGAGGATTCAGTTGAATGGAAGTATCGAAGTAGTGATGAAACCAGACTAGTTAAATTAAACGATCTTGAAAGTGAGATCGAAACATATCTAAATGAAGAATAATATGAAAAAAGTCGTTTTGGCTTTCGCGGCTCTTGCCCTGGTGGTTGGGATGGGAGCAGGATGTAAGGGGGAAGAAACTCCGTATGAGACCGCCACTACAGTTCCAACTTGGCCGGCATACTCCAATGAAGAGTTTGGTTTTTCTTTTCAATATCCGGGAATGTATAATTTGAAAGAAAAGGAGATTGATGACACTACCAAATATCTTGACCAGGAGATGCGTTTCATTTTGTCATTGGTTGATCCCACTCGAGGAGAAAAAGATGATCCAATCGTTTTTGTGTATTTTGCTGAAGGCATGAACATGGACGAATTTAAAGCCGCCCTTAATAACGAATATGCCGGTGGAACAGAAATTTTGCGTGAAGAGAAAATAAATCAGGGCGGATTTATGGTTACTGAAATGGAAAACACAACTTCTGTCAGTAACAATAAAATCCACTATTTGCACGAACACAAAAACGGACTGCTAATCTTCTCCGTCTTCTTATACGAAGTCGAGAACTTTGCTGAGATTTTTGCAACCATGCGCGGTGCTGAATAGATTACGGTTTCAGTAAAATCAAAACGAGCTTCCGAATTGGAGGCTCGTTTTAAATTATCTGCTTATATGATTTCTCGCTTTCCCTTGAGAGAATCTTTAAGTGCCTTACCGGCTTTGAATTTCGGGACAACAACCGGTGGAATTTCAATTTTTTCTGAAGGATTTTGAGGATTTACACCAATGCGGCCTTTGCGGGTGCGGGCAGAAAAGGTTCCAAACCCGGCAATGGTTACTTCGCCCCCTTCCATGAGAGTTCGGGTGACGATTTCTTGAAATGCCTCGACAAACTCTTCGGCCGTTTTCTTGGGAACATTGGTTTTGTCGGCTATACGCGCGGCAAGCTCTGCTTTGTTCATATTGAAAAAGGATTAAGTGTAGTTTTAATTTCTTGTGTTATTATAGCGGAATACTGATAATTATGCAAGACTTAGCGGATTATACGATTTTGCGAATTCTTTTTACCTCTTTGGCTAACCCGTCTTGAGCTTTAACAACAAGTCCGTTGATTTCTACAGAACCCTTTTCTGGTACTTCATATTTTCCCAATCTACCATCTTTCATTTCTTCAACAATCATATCATAACGACCACCAATGGCTTCATTGTGAACTCCAACCATGCCGATATCCGTGATGAAAGCTGTTCCTTGGGGTAGGATTCTTTCATCTGCTGTGGGAACATGAGTATGTGTGCCGTAAAATCCGGTCACCCGTCCATCCAGGTAAAGTCCAAGCACGGCTTTTTCACTTGTTGCCTCAGCGTGAAAGTCAACCAGGATTGCATCAAATTTTTCGTCCTTTAAATCTTTTAATACCTTGTCAACGGCATAAAACGGGCTTGGATATTCCTGGTTCATGAAGACGGTACCGGATAAATTAATGATAAGAAACCGATCAGTATTTTTTTCAATTACAGTATAACCCAGGCCTTCAGAGCAAAGGTCATTGAGTGGCCGGATTATACGCTTAGCAAGTTCAGGTTCATCTAAACAATCCTGAAAGCCGGGATTGGACCAAATGTGATTACCGCTTGTAAAAATGTCTATCCCTGCATCTCTTAATTTTTCAATAATTTTTTTAGTGACCCCAAAGCCGTGCGCCAAGTTTTCCGCGTTGGCAACAACAAGATCCGGTTTGTGTTCAGCCAAAAGGCCGGGAAGCTCGCGAGCGAGGGTTTCCCGGCCAAGGCGGCCAATAATGTCTCCAAAAACGAGAAGTGTTTTATTTGGCATATTCAACTACTCGAGTTTCTCGGATCAAAGTCACTTTAACTTCTCCAGGGTATTGTAGTTCAGATTCAATTTTACTGGCAATTTCCTTAGCCATCTTGTAAGCAGTAAAATCGTCTACTTCTTGTGGAGTCACAAAGACACGTATTTCGCGTCCGGCTTGAATAGCGTAGGCTTTTTCCACTCCAGGGAACTGACTAGCAGTTTGTTCCAGCTCTTCCATGCGTTGAATAAATTGTTCCAGTGTCTGTTTTCGAGCTCCTGGGCGAGCACCGGAAATCGCGTCAGCGGCTTTAATGATAGCCCCTTCAATTGTTTTTGGTCGGTCTTCGTGGTGGGCGATTGATTGATAGCAGATCTCTTCTGGAAGGCCAAACTTTTTCATGATGTTATAACCAATTTCAGGATGAGCTCCCTGCATGTCATGATCAACCGCTTTTCCAACGTCATGGAACAATCCGCCTTTGCGACAGATGGCCACGTCCGCTCCCAATTCCTCACCAATCAAGGCTGAAAGTTGAGCCACCTCAATTGAGTGTTGCAAGACGTTTTGTCCATAGCTAGTTCTAAAGCGCAGACGACCCAGAATTGACACAAGTTTCGGATCAATAGATGAAACCGGGATGCCAAGTTCATACAGTGCATCTTCACCAGCCTTTTTGATATCGAGTGCCAAACTCTTTTTGGCCTCGCCAACCGCTTCCTCAATGCGAGCCGGATGAATGCGCCCATCCTTGATCAAAATATCAAGAGCTCGTTTGGCTACCTGGCGACGGATAGGGGAGAAACCGCTGATAGTGATCATCTCCGGAGTGTCATCCACAATGATTTCGCACCCGGTTAATTGTTCCAATGCTTTAATATTTCGACCTTCTTTTCCAATGATACGACCCTTCATCTCATCACTTGGTAGATCAACAGATGTGGTGGTGGTATCAGTAGCTTGGGAAGAAGCGTAACGAGTGATGGCCAAGGAAACCAGTTTACGGCTCTCGCGCTCTAGCTCCTCCTCAGTCATTTGTTCTAATTTTCTTACTCGACTCATCAGAGCTTCTTGCTGATCTTTTTCAACCAGTTCAAAAAGTCGTTTGGCTGCATCGTCCTGACTCATGCCGGCTACTTCTTGCAGTTTGGCCATTTCTTGAGCGTGCAAGTCTTTAATTTGAGTCTTGATTTCTTCAATTCGTTTGGCTTTCTTCTCAATTTCACCCTGCTTTGATTCAACCTCGATAATTTTTTTATCAAACAGTGATTCACGTTTTTCTAAACGCTTTTGAGTTTCCTGAAGTTCGCGTCGGCGATCCCGTTCTTCTTTTTTAGCCTCATCAATAATAGCAATGGCTTTTTCTTTAGCCTTTAGGAGAACTTCCTGATATTTAGCTTTACCCTCGGCCAGCATTTTGTCTACCTTGGCTTCAGCGGAATTCAAATTACCCTTCGCTACGGTTTTGCGAATGGCGTATCCACCAATAAGCCCTAACAAAAGTCCCCCAAGAGCAGCTATGGCAAAAATTGGATCCATAGAGTTTTTAGCTTGGAGGTCGGATTGTCCCTCGACGGGATATCTAGGTACGAAAAATTAGGACTCGCTGTCCCTTAGTTTAAGGCGTTCAATTGTCGCTTTAGTCGAGTCAGGCTCGACGAAAGTTTCAAAAAGTTGAAGTTAAACGTCATAATGTTTCGTTCGTACACGTCCGTTTCAGGGATTTTTCGTATCCTCAAAAATCAACCGACCTTCAATAATATAATCATTAATTACAAAAGCACACTAGCACGCTTTTTTCTTTTTGGCAAGGGAACCAAAAACAGGCCTATTTTAGCTGGGCTTGACAGTTTTTTGAGAGTTTGGTATAAATTGTTTCGTTGCGGTCAGGTCCTTGGGTCACATGTGACCTCCCCCTGGCACATCTGGCCGGCATGACTTGACCGCAACACAAAAAGTACTTTTAAGTGAGGCTATAGCTCAGCTGGTAGAGCACTGGGTATGGGTCGTCAAGTTCTAGATGGTCCAGAGGAGCCCCAGCGGTCGATGGTTCGATTCCATCTGGCCTCACCATTTCTTCCGAAGCGGAATCCTACCGGGATCCCGCTTCTTCTTTTTGAAAAATTTTTGACTCGATGTTGTTAGGGGCGAGTTCCTCAAGGGGTGTTGAATCGGAAACATCAAAGTCTCCCACCCTAGTTCGTCTAAGCTCACTTACATAACCGCCGACTCCAAGATCGTTTCCTAAGTCTCGCGCTAAAGCTCGAATATAGGTCCCGGATCCACATTTGATCCGGACTTTTAATTTGTGATTATCGTCTGATGTTTTGAGAAGCTCATATTCATCGACTCTGACCTTGCGAGATTCAGGTTCAAATTCTTCTCCAGCTCGAGCTTTTTCGTATAACTTCTTGCCGTCTTTTTTAATGGCAGCAAAACGCGGAGGAACTTGGTCGATTTCGCCCATGTATTTTTTCATGGCCTCCTCGATTTGGGCACGTCGCACGTCGCACGTCGCACGTCGTTCAGTGATTGGTCCTTCCGGGTCATCGGTAGCGCTCGTGGCACCAAGAACAAACGTTGCCTCGTATTCTTTGTTGAGCCCAATCAGTTCACCTAGTTGTTTAGTGTATTTTTTTCCAACCCCAATAATCAGCAACCCGGTCGCAAACGGATCCAGGGTGCCGGCGTGGCCGACTTTGCGTTCGCCGGTCAGCTTTCGAACTCGATTCACAACATCGTGGCTGGTCCAGTCAGTTGGTTTGTCAATTAAAATAAAGCCTTGCATATGTGAGCAGTATAAAGTATTAAGTATAAAGTATAAAGTATAAAGTATCTTGACATAATTATAGGTGGGTGTTAGCGTTAATTTAGCGACATGGTGCAGGGGCGCCGGAGAGCGATACACGGGCGCTTGGCGTGCTCTCCGGTTGCCCCGACCATTCCAGGCTCCTACGTCCGGCTCCCTCACCGGACTCACCCGGGTGCGGCAGGGATACCCCGCTCCCTGCCGCACCTTCCCAAGTTCTTTACGAGCCGCGATTCCTCCCACTTCGACGGTTCGTTGCCCGGTTGATGCAGTTGTCTTGCGTCAGCCACACGCGCCGGGGCGGTTAAGCTTGGTCCGATTCCAACTTAACCGCCCCTTTATAATTGACTTTTTAGCTCATTTTTTGTACACTAGCCGCACTTATGAACGTAACTGAACTAGCCAGAAAACTGAACGTAAACCCTGAAGAGCTACGGGATAAATTACCGGAGCTTGGTTTTAGTATTGGTCGTCGGGCCATTAAAGTTGATGACCGAATTGCTCATCAGATTATTGAGGCCTGGGCAGAATATCGGAAGCGAGAAAGATTAAAGGCTAAAAGAGATTTACAAAAAACCCAAGTAGAAACTGACGTGGAAGAATCACCCAAGGATGTGCCACAAGTGGAATTACCTTCTTCAACCACTGTTCGGGAATTGGCCGGTTATTTGAATTTGCCGGTCGCTCGCGTCATGCAGGAAATCATGAAGGCCGGAATGTTGCTTTCGTTGAATGATAAGATCGATTTTGAAACCGCTTCTATTCTTGCTGGTGATCTTGGATTTGAGGCTGTATCGGCAGGTGAGAGTCAAGAGACCGAAGAACAGGTAGAGGCCCAAGAAAGAGCTGAAGAAATAATGTCAGCTGAAGAGACTGTTAAGCCGCGCCCACCGGTTGTAGTGGTAATGGGGCACGTTGATCATGGAAAAACTAAACTTTTGGACGCTATCCGTTCTACTAACGTAGTTGATGAAGAGGCTGGTGGAATCACTCAGCATATTGGAGCGTACCAGGTGGAGCGCAAAAATCACCCTCTTACTTTTATTGATACCCCGGGACACGAAGCTTTTACGGTCATGCGTTCACGAGGTGCCAAGGTGGCAGATATTGCCATTCTCGTTGTGGCGGTTGACGATGGGGTTCAGCCCCAGACTAAGGAGGCAATCGATATTATTAAGGCTTCAGGGATGCCGTTTATTGTTGCTCTTAATAAAATTGATAAAGCTCCAAATAATATTGATATGGTTAAGGGGCAACTGGCTGAATACGGTCTTACCCCGGAAGATTGGGGTGGCAAAACCATCATGGTACCGATTTCTGCCAAACAAATGCAAGGAATTGATGAGGTGCTTGATATGTTGCTTTTGGTGGCTGACTTGGAAAAAGACAAAATTGTGGCTAATCCGGATCGTCCGGCAATTGGTACTGTGATTGATTCGCAGATTGATGCCGGAGCCGGACCTGTGGCCACGGTTTTGATTCAGACCGGGACATTAAAAGTAGGAGATACACTTGGTTTACATGGTGTTTTGTATGGACGAGTGAAGTCGATGAAAAATTATCTAGGTCGAGACGTAAAAGAGGCTCCGCCGTCAACCCCAATTCGTATTTTAGGGTTTAAGGCTGCTCCGACCGTGGGTGATATTGTGGAGGTTCCAGATAATATTAAGGATTTGAAGAAAGACCGGTTAAAGACAGCCAAGACGGCCGTGTTTGAAGAATTAGGGGCGGCTAAAACTCAACACGTTGCAACAGAAGATGAGGAAGACAAAAAACCGGAACTAAATATCATTATCAAAGCTGATGTGTTAGGTTCACTTGAAGCAGTGCTTGGCATGCTGGAAAAAGTTCAAAAGAATCCGGATGTGGAGGTTAATGTGATTAACAAGGGTCTTGGTTCAGTTACTGATGTTGAGGTTATGAATGCAGAAGCCAGTGATGCAGTGATTTATGCTTTCAATGTCACCCCTTCAGCAACAGCCGCGGAATTGGCTCGAGATAAAGAAGTGGAGATCAAGGAAGTTTCTGTGATTTATAAACTTTTTGAAGACGTGATTGAACGCATAGAAAAGATCATGCCAATGGAAACGATTGTGAAGGAACATGGTAAGGCTGAAGTCCTGGCCAACTTTAAGAAGTTGGACAATGGCTTTATTATCGGGGGTAAGGTTATCGAGGGAACAGCAGTAAAAGACTCAAAGTTGCGCATAATGCGCGGAGAGGATATTATTGGTGAAGCAGAGATGCTTAAATTGCAAGCTAATAAACAGGATACCTCAGAGGTTTTGAAAGGACAGGAGTGTGGTATTCAATACAAAGGAAAGGTAAAGGCTGATGTGGGTGATATTTTAGAGATTTATACTGAAGAACAAAAACAGCGTCAGTTGAAAATTGAAGGCGTTTCTAAACGATAAAAAAATTAAATGAATTTTTATGGAAGTTACTCAAGACAACTTTCAAGACGAGGTAATGAGTGCTGATATGCCAGTGCTCGTAGATTTTTGGGCTCCCTGGTGTGGTCCATGTAAAATGATGGCTCCGATTGTGGAGGAGCTTAGTAAAGATATGGAAGGCAAGGCTAAAGTGGTGAAGGTGAATGTAGATGAGAATCAGGCTCTGGCTCAGGAGCACAATATTCTTTCAATTCCAACTTTTATGATTTTTAAAGGCGGCCAGGTAGTTGATCAGTTTGCTGGAGCAATGGGAAAAGATGTTCTTGAAGAGAAAATCTCTAAGCACCTCTAGGGTGCTCTAAAAATTTATTTTGGACATATGGAGCTATACGACATTATTATTATTGGTTCCGGTCCAGCCGGCTACACGGCCGCGATTTATGCTTCGCGGGCTGATCTTCGAGTTTTGTTGTTCGGGGGTGGGCAGATCGGCGGACAACTCATGACCACCACGGAAGTAGAAAACTATCCAGGGTTTCCGGAAGGGATTATGGGTCCGGAATTAATGGAGAATTTTAAAAAGCAGGCAGAGCGTTTTGGAACCAAGGTGGTGGCCGAAACGGTTGAGTCAGTTGATCTTAAAGGAGATCCTAAGCTAGTTAAGACTGCCGAAGCTGAATATCAAGGCAAAAGTGTGATTATTGCTACCGGGGCTGAAGCTCGCTGGCTTAGTGTGTCGGGTGAAAACGAATATCGCGGACGAGGAGTATCGGCTTGTGCCACCTGTGATGGGTTCTTTTTCAAGGATAAAGAAATTGCTGTGGTAGGCGGAGGAGATTCTGCTATGGAAGAAGCCACGTTTCTGACTCGTTTTGCGTCTAAGGTAACAGTTTTAGTTCGGGGAGATGAGTTAAAAGCCTCAGAGATTATGCAAAAGCGAGCGGAAGATGATCAAAAAATTGAATTCATGTACAACACTGAAGTGAAAGAAATTTTGGGAGATGAAAAAGGAATCACCAAGCTGAAGATAATCAATAATCAGTCCAATGAAGAGACAGAACTGGATGTACAAGGATTATTTGTGGCCATTGGCCGCAAGCCGAGTACAGAAATTTTTTCTGACCAACTTGAATTACAAAAAGGATATATTAAAACCAAGCCTGACACTACCGCCACAGATATTCCGGGTGTGTTCGCAGCCGGGGATGTTCGTGACTGGGTATATCGTCAAGCTGTGTGGGCCGCCGGAGATGGTTGCGCCGCCGCGCTTGATGCTAAACGATACTTAGAAGAAATAGAATAATATGAATCCATTTACCAATGCACTCGAGCAGTTGTCTCGAGCTGCAAAAGCCGCTGACTTTTCAGATGATTTTCTAAAAGCGTTAGCATCACCAGAACGAGAAGTTAGAATTAACATTCCGCTTCGTCGTAACGATGGGAGTCTAGAAATTTATGAGGGGTATCGAGTTCAATTCAATTCAGCTCGAGGTCCGTACAAGGGTGGAATTCGCTATCATCAGGATACTGACATCAATGAAGTAAAAGCTTTGTCTTTTTGGATGGCTTTAAAGTGTGCGGTAGTAAACATCCCGCTTGGTGGCGGAAAGGGCGGTATCACGGTGAACCCGAAAGAGCTTTCGGAAACTGAGCTTGAAAAATTGTCTCGTGGTTGGATCCGCGGAATGGTGCCAGTGATTGGACCGGACAAAGATATTCCTGCCCCAGACGTTTACACCACCCCGCAGATTATGGCCTGGATGGCTGACGAGTACAGCAAGATTACCGGCGACACTAGTGGAGCTGTGATTACAGGTAAGCCGATTGAAAATGGTGGAAGCGAGGGCCGGGGAACTGCAACCGCACAAGGCGGATTCTACGTGTTTGAAGAGTTAAAAGCCAAGGTTGGGATTACTGACGGTGCAACTGTGGCGATTCATGGTTTTGGGAACGCGGGAATGCACATGGCCAGCTTAATGCACGCAGCTGGATTCAAAGTTGTGGCTGTAGCTGATTCCCGAGGTGGCGTTACAAATTTTGATGGGCTTGATATTCCAGCGCTTGTTGAACACAAGACAGCTCGAAACCCGGTCAGTGAATTTGCTGGCGGGGAAACAATTAGTGATCCGATGCAAGTGTTCGAAACAGAATGTGACGTCTTGGTGCCTGCTGCTTTGGAAAACGTGATCACTGCCGAGAATGCAGATCGAGTTAAAGCTAAAGTTCTCGTCGAGCTCGCTAACGGGCCAACTACTCCAGAAGCCGATGAGGTTTTATTCCAAAAAGGAATTCATGTTGCTCCAGACATTCTGGCTAACGCTGGCGGTGTGACCGTGAGTTACTTTGAGTGGGATCAGAACTTGAAAGGGGAACATTGGAGTGAAGAGGAGGTTTTTGCCAAGCTTAAACCGATCATGCAGGAAGCATTCAACGCGGTTTGGAATAAGGCCGAGGAACTCAAGATTGACATGCGACGCGCAGCATTTATTGTAGCCATGGAGCGAATCGAGTCTGCAATGAAAGAGAAAAACGTGATATAGTATCAGTGACAATAATCAATAAGGCCTATGTCACAAAACTACATAACTGCTCCGGAGCTCAAAGAGCTCGTTGATAAACATGAGATCGAGGTGGTTGATGCGCGTGATGCGCACGATTTTGAGCATAACCATATCCCGGGCGCAGTTAACGTCCCGTTTGAGAATGATTTTGTAAAAAATTTAACTGAAATCTATCCGGACAAAGATACCAACATGGTGATTCATGTTGAAATGGAAGAGTCGGAAAAATACGGCCAACCATACGAAGAGCTTCTCAAACTTGGATACACTAACGTAAAATTATTAAAAGATGGATTTAGAGCCTGGTTGGATAACGGTTTTCCGCTAGAGTTCGGCGGAGGTAGTTAGGCAAAGAAAAAGCGAGTGGTCCGGTTCGGTCCACTCTTTAATTTTAGGCTTATTTATGATACGATCGGAAGCGTATGCCCGGTAGGACAACTTCGGATGTTGAGTATCCGGGTAGATTTAATCCACGATTGCTGAAAACCAATTTAGGTTGTTTACTTTGCAACGTTAACTGGAAATAACTGACGACTCAAGTCCGAAGTTGTACTACAGGGTATGGACAGATATAATCATCATGAAATTGAGCCCAAGTGGCAGAAGTTTTGGGAGGAAAAGAATTTTTATCAAGCCGAGGATGGCTCAAAGAAGCCTAAGTTTTTTTGTTTGATTGAGTTTCCGTATCCGTCCGGAGCCGGACTTCATGTAGGACACCCGCGCAGTTATTCAGCACTTGATGTGGTAGCCCGCAAACGCCGCATGGAGGGATACAACGTTTTGTATCCAATTGGTTGGGATGCCTTCGGTTTGCCAACCGAAAACTTTGCTATCAAAACCGGTCGCAAGCCTCAAGAAGTGACACGTGAAAATATCGATACTTTTCGACGACAGTTGAAGTCGCTCGGAATTTCTTTTGATTGGTCACGCGAAGTAAATACCACTGATCCGGATTATTATAAATGGACGCAGTGGCAATTCATTCAGTTTTTCAAAGCCGGACTGGCTTACAAAGCCGGTCAACCAATTAATTGGTGTCTGTCTTGTAAGATTGGACTGGCCAATGAAGAAGTAGTGGATGGAAAGTGTGAACGGTGTCACGGCGAAGTAGAAAAGCGGGATAAGGAACAATGGATGATCGCGATTACCAAGTACGCGGACAGATTGATCGAAGACTTGGATGGACTTGATTACCTGGATAAGATCAAGGCTCAACAAATAAATTGGATCGGGCGGAATGAAGGAGCTCGAGTAAAGTTTGAAGTTGCTGACTCGAATCAACAGATCGAAGTCTTTACTACTCGCCCTGATACATTATTTGGCGCAACCTACATGGTGCTGGCTCCAGAGCACGGACTCTTGGACAAGATTACGAGAAATGAGCACCGCGATGAAGTGAGACAGTACCGTCAAAAAGCTGCTGCTATGACCGAGATCGATCGTGGGGATGATACTAAAGAAAAGACCGGAGTGTTCACCGGGGCGTATGCGGTGAATCCGGTGAATGGAGAAAAGATTCCGGTGTGGGTGGCGGATTATGTCATGATGGGGTATGGAACCGGAGCGATTATGGCTGTGCCGGCACATGATGAGCGTGATTATGAGTTTGCTAAGAAATTTGATTTACCGATTCGAGAAGTAATCTCAGGAGGGAACATCGAAAAGGAAGCTTATATTGGGGACGGGAAGTTGGTACACTCAGAAATGTTAGATGGTCAAAATGTTGGAGAAGCCAAGAAGAAAATCATTGATTGGTTAGAAAAAAATAAACTCGGTCAGGCTGAAACAAATTTTAAATTGCGTGATTGGGTGTTCTCCCGCCAGCGCTACTGGGGTGAGCCGATTCCACTCGTGCATTGTGACAAATGTGGTTGGGTGGCTGTGCCGGATGATCAGTTGCCAGTTGAATTGCCTGAGGTTGAAAAGTATGAACCGACCGATTCTGGCGAGTCGCCGCTGGCCGCAATTGACGATTGGGTGAAGACAACGTGTCCAGAGTGCGGTGGGGAAGCAGAACGCGAAACCGACACCATGCCAAACTGGGCCGGATCAAGCTGGTACTTCTTGCGTTACTGTGATCCAAAGAACGACGTGCAATTTGCGGCGAGCGACAAGCTCAAGTACTGGATGCCGGTTGATTGGTATAATGGTGGAATGGAGCACACAACTTTACACTTGTTGTACTCACGTTTTTGGAACAAGTTTTTGTTTGATCGAGGTCTTGTGCCAACTACTGAGCCGTATGCCAAACGAACAAGTCACGGTCTGGTATTAGCAGAAGACGGTCGCAAGATGAGTAAGTCTTGGGGAAATGTGGTAAACCCGGATGAAGTAGTTGAGCAGTATGGCGCTGATACACTTCGGGTTTATGAAATGTTTATGGGTCCGTTTTCAGAAGCCATTCCTTGGAGCACTAACGGAGTAGTTGGAGTGCGACGCTTTTTGGAAAAAGTTTGGAATTTGCAAAGTGACGTTTCAGACGAAGTTGAAAACAAAGATTTAGTCCGCTTGCTGCACAAGACTATCAAGAAAGTCGGTAAGGATATTGAAGAAACCAAGTTTAATACGGCCATCTCGGCGTTGATGATTCTCGTAAACGAAATGCAAAAGGCTGAGGCTGTACCAGCTGAAGTTTTTGATGGCCTGATTGTTTTGTTAAACCCATTTGCACCACACATTGCCGAGGAACTCTGGGAAAAGACCGGACACCCAAATTCGGTGACCGAACAACCCTGGCCAGAGTTTGATGAAGAACTCGCCAAAGACGAACTCGTGAATTTACCGGTGCAAGTCAATGGCAAGTTGCGTGCCACTATTGAGGTTGCCCCAGATTTGCCTGAAGAAGAAGCATCTGAACGCGCCCAGGCTGACACTAACGTTCAAAAATACTTAGAAGGGAAGCAGGTCAAAAAGACGGTCTACGTTCCCGGTCGCATGATTAACTTCGTACTATAAATTAATGCCTTGGAGGAAATTAAAAGGATACAGCCGTTTTCATATAGTCCCGCATCTTTCACCGGGACTATCTTTGCTCTACTCTAACCGGTTGATCATTCAAATCGGTGCCGGTCTGCTCGGGCTGTTCTTGCCAATCTTTCTTTACGAGCAATTTAATAATTCGACTGATTACCTGCTCGGTTACTACTTCTTTACATTTTTAGCAAGCTTTTTCTTGATGGCACCCGGTGCTATGATCATGTCTAAGATCGGTTTGCGAACAAGTAAAATGTTGGCGGTGGTATTTGTGACCGGTTTCTATTTGGTCTTTTCTTTTTGGGATCCCAATTTTGCGATTTGGTTTTTGATCACAGCTTCAGTTTTGCAAAATGCTTGGCGGATGCTTTATTGGACTCCGTTTCACACTGAGTTTGCCGAGTTGACCGAAAAAGGAAAACGAGGTCGAACCCTTGGACTCCTAAATGGACTTTCTTCAGTGGTCAGTGTTGTGATGCCTTTAGCGGCAGGCTTTATTCTGGCTTGGTACGATTATGATTCATTGTTTTTGGTTGCGGCTGCGATTATTATTTCTTCCATTATGCCGCTCTTTTTTACAAAAAAGTTTGAAGAAGAGTATTCTTTTACCTATTGGCAAACCTTCAAAGAATTTTTTAGTAAAAAGAACCGACGAATGGTTACGGCCTACGCCGCAGAAGGTGCCGAGATTACTGTGGGAGCATTGATTTGGCCGGTGTTTATTTTTGAGATCTTACAGGGAAACTATCTTGAGGTTGGAGCGCTCACTTCAGTGATTGTTCTGGTTGGCGTCATTTTGCGTATTGTAATGGGAAATTGGGCAGACAAACATCCTCGTCACAAAATGATGAAGTGGGGTTCTGGTTTGTATGCTTTTGGTTATCTGGCCAAGATGTTCGTCAACACTGCTTTTACGATTTTCATTGCCTCCACTTTTCATAATTTTGCTTTGATTGTGCTACGGACACCTTTTGATGTTTTGATGTACGAACGCGCGGCTGACGCCGGACATTACGTGGACGAATATACCGTGATCCGTGAAATGGCGATCTGTCTGGGGCGCGTGATTTCGATTGCTCTCGTTTTTGTTCTGCTTCTTTTTGTCCCACTTTACATTGCCTTTATTGTCGGAGCGATTGCGTCGCTTCTTATGAATCAGCTCGATTAGACGAGGGTCAATTTTTTTGGTAAGGTGGCGGCCTATGGATATCGCAATCATTGGTACAGGATATGTGGGACTCGTGACCGGGGCGTGTTTGGCGTCTTTTGGGCATAAGGTAGTTTGTGTTGATAATAATGAAGAAAAGATTGCCGAGCTCGAGGCCGGTCAGGTTCCGTTTTATGAACCGGGCTTAGCCGAGCTTGTAGCCGAGGGGGTAAAAAATAAAACCTTACGATTTACAACGACGTTAGCCGAAGGAGTGCATGAAGCCTCTTTTATTTTTATTTGTGTCGGCACGCCACCTCTTGAGACCGGAAAAGTAGATTTGAGTTTTGTAGAAAACGTGGCTCGCGAGATTGGATCGAATATTGATCACAATGCTTACGTCATTGATAAATCAACCGTGCCAGTTGGGACTTCTCGAAGGGTTAAAAAGATAATCGATCAAGCCATAACTGATGCTGGGCGGGATCCTAAGTTGGTCTCGATTGTGGTTGCATCGAATCCAGAATTTTTACGAGAAGGTTCAGCTATCAACGATTTTATCAAGCCGGACCGAATAGTGGTCGGAGTAGATGAGATTTGGGCAGGCGACCTAATCATGGAATTATATAAACCCATTGAGTGCACTAAACTGGTGATGAGTCCAGAATCAGCAGAACTTGCCAAGTACGCAGCTAATGCATTTTTAGCTACCAAGATCAGTTTTATTAACGAGATTGCTAACGTGGCAGAACAAAACGGAGCCGACGTGCGCGAAGTCGCTCACGCTATTGGGCTTGATAAACGGATCGGTGAGTCCTTCTTAAAGGCCGGAATAGGTTATGGCGGGTCTTGCTTCCCCAAGGATGTTTCAGCCCTGTATCAGATAGCAGGTTCAGATGGATATGACTTTCAATTACTTGGTTCAGTTATTGAGGTGAATAACCGACAACGAGAGCGTTTTGTTTCGAAAGTTCGGTCTAAAATAGGTGACTTAAACGGAAGGCGAATTGCGGTTTGGGGGTTGGCTTTTAAAAATGGAACGGATGATGTTCGTGAGTCTGCGGCGATTGACGTGATCTCGAAATGTTATGCAGACGGGGCTGATATTGTGGCTTATGACCCGCAAGCTGAAAACAATGCGCGAAAAATTTTCGGTTCTCGAATCGAATACGCACAAAGTGCGTTTGAGGCGGCTAATAAAGCTGATGTATTACTCGTGTTAACCGAATGGCCGGAGTTCCGAGCGGTTGATTTTCAAAAAATAGCAGAGTCAATGAATCAACCGGTGGTGATTGATGGGAAGAATTTGTTGTCTGATTTAGGACTTTCAGAGTCAGAGATTGATTATGAAGGAATGGGTTTACGACATGGTTAATTCTAAGTCCAAGTCACTCTTTGTAGTGCTGCTTGGTTTTTTGTTTGGAATATTGATCGGGGCATTAAATGAGGTTGCTCTGCCAAGCCTTTGGTTGATTGTACCGATTTTTATTATTGCAGCAGTTGTAATTATTATGTGGTCCAATAAGCCAGCCCGAGTCTTGTTGCTTGTGTGCTTATTTTTTATTTTGGGTCTGTGGCGTTTTTCCGAAACCTCATTTCCAGTTGAAGCTAATCTTGTGTCTGACTCTGTGAATCGTCAGATAAGGGTTGAGGGGATAATTTCAGATGAAGTGGTTGAAAAGGCAGAAGCTCAGCAGGTGGTGATTGATGATGTTGTAATTGGTCAGACTCATTCGCTTGGGCAAGTAATGATTTGGGCTCCCAAGTATCCGCAGCTTGAATACGAAGACCAGATTGCTTTTCGGTGTCAGCTAGAAGTTCCAGAGCCGTTTGAAGGGTTTGCTTATGACAAATATTTGCGTTCACGTGGGGTGTTGGCGGTTTGTTGGCGACCGGAATCTTTAAGTATTCAAGAAAGAACCAGTGACGGTTGGCGCGGAGTAATTTTTGGTTTCAAACGTAGCGTGCTCAACAAAACTGAGCAAATTTTTTCAGAACCACAGTCAACCTTTCTTGCCGGGTTATTATTCGGAGGCAAGGGCTCACTCTCATCCGACATTCGCGATGACTTTGTATCAACTGGCACCTCGCACATTCTCGCCGCATCGGGTTACAATGTCTCAATCTTTTCTCGTTTTTTGTTTTTGGCTCTCGTGGCTCTGGTGTTTCGTCGCAAAACCGCGCTCGCTATTGTGGCAGCCATGATCGGGATCTACGTGATCATGAGCGGATTGGATCCAGCTGTGACACGTGCTGGAATCATGGGGCTCGTAGTTTTGTTTGGTCGTGGTCTGGGACGCGCGAGTTCAACAGCGTCAGTGCGAAACATTCTGGCGCTCACTGCGGTGGTGATGCTTGCAGTGAATCCGTACCTATTGCTCGATGATGTTGGGTTCCAACTCTCATTTGTTTCCACCATCGGACTCGTGTTACTTGTGCCGCGTATTGAGCACTGGTTCCAATTCATTCCGACGACCGGCGGTTTTCGTGAAGCCATTGTCTCCACAGTTGCAGCCACTGGCATGTCTTTACCGATTCTTATCTGGCAATTCGGAGCAGTCTCGATAGTTTCGGTTCTGGTTAATCTGCTTGTGCTGCCACTTGTGCCGTACACCATGGCTCTTGGGGCTTTAGCAATTGCTGTGAGCTTTGTTTCAACTGGAGTCGCTTCGATTTTGGTTGTTCCGGCTTGGTCACTTCTTTCGATCGTGCTTTATGTTGTTCGCTGGTTTGCGGCTATTCCAAACGCCTTGGTGCAAATTCCATTTCAAGAAATTGTGGCCGCGCTTGCTGCCTTGTTATTGTTATTAGTGATTGGAATATTATTTCAAAAACCAAAACCTGATTATGAATCTGTGATTGATCGGCGCCGTCCGGTCCTCGCTTCAGTTTCAATTTCTTTTTTGATAATTTTCTCGATCTTGTTTGGGTCTTTTGATACAGCCGGAACCAGTTTAAACACCGGAGATAAAATGCGAGTTTGGTTTTTTGACGTCGGGCAAGGAGACGCCATCTTCATTGAAACCCCGGACGGGGAACAGATCCTTGTGGACGGGGGACCAGGCGAGGTTGTGCTTTCAAAACTGGGGACCGTCATGCCGGCCTGGGATCGTTCGCTTGACATGGTGGTGCTTACACATCCGCATGCGGATCACGTTTCAGGACTCGTCGAGGTACTGGAACGCTATCAGGTAGATCAGATTGTGATGACCGGAGTGAATTATGGATCAAATATTTATGAAGAATGGTTGAGCCGAGTGAAGCTTGAACCGTCTGAACTCATCTTGGTTGATTATCCACAGGACATCTCAATCGGTTCAATTACAATTCAAGCCCTTTGGCCAGAGGAATCATTTGAAAATAAAAATGCTTCGGATATTAACGAGACTTCAATAGTATTGCGAGTTGATTATGAAGAAAGTTCAGTACTTCTGACTGGTGATATGTATGTTGAGCAGGAAAACGAACTTGCATATTCGATCGGAGACGTTGATGTGCTGAAAGTTCCACACCAAGGAAGCCTAACTTCAAGTTCAGTCGAGTTCATTCAAGTGGTTGATCCTGAGATTGGAGTCATTACAGTAGGCGAGAATTCATACGGTCACCCGCATCCGGCAGTTGTAGCTCGGTATCAAAACAACGAAACAAAATTATATCGAACAGACATAGACGGAGACGTTCTTATGATTACCGACGGGATAGAGTATACGGTCAAAGCTAACCCGTTGATGTTTTAGAAACCAAAAAGACAGGTTTTGCACCCCGCCTTTTTTGACATTTGATATTTATCAATTTGACATTCTTACATGTTCTCGTCCATGCGACTGTATTCGCAAATGTCATCTTCTTCAAACCAGTGCTTCAACTCGTGCTCTGCTTCTTCTGGTGTTTCAGACGCATGCACAATGTTCAAGATTGGTCGTTTTTCTTCGTTGGCGATCAACGGACTGTCGATTGAGTAGTCACCACGAATGGTTCCCATGTCAGCGTCAGCTGGAATAGTCGGTCCAGCAATTTTTCGAACCATATCAACGGCTCGGACTCCTTGCACAGCCATTTTTACAACTGGGGCTGAAGTCATGAAGTCAATCAACCATCCTCGAACCATTTTTCCAATTTCTAGCGGGTCATCGGTGCCGAGTTCTTCGTTAGCATCCCATCCGGCTTTTTCGTAAGTCTTCAAGGTCTTTCCTCCAACTCGAGCGATCCACTCTTCATCCTTAGGATAATGGTTGTCCATCTTGTCGTGGTCAGCTTGTTCCATGCGCATGGCAACAATCTTAAGGCCACGTTCTTCAATTCGCTTTACAATATCACCAATGATGCCGCGACGAACACCATCCGGCTTGACCATTAGATAGGTGGTCTCCTGTTTTGGGCTTGGTCTGTCTTTTGCCATAAATAGAGTATATCTAATTTTGGCCTCATTATAGTCCATATGTGTATTTTTTTCAAGAGGTGTAGATAAGCCTATTTGACACGTATTTAAGCGTAGGGTATCATTTTATCCATTGAAATATGAAAAATTCCCACGTATCAATTGACAAGACCATTATGCTCTGGCACAATTGCCGCGCTTTTTACTTTGTCATTGGTGCGTCGGTGGTTGAATAAACTAGTTCCTGTTAGTTTGATTTCAACTGCCGCGCTAAATGAAGTGCGGCAGTTTTGTTTTACTAAGTGGCCTTTCCAAGCGAAGACGTGTTCACCAATGCCAGTCGAACTGGCTGAGCAGCTTTTTACAAGCGCTCGTCCCTTCTAACGGGAATCGGTGCCCCATTTGAGCGCGTCTTCACTTGGGGAGAGTAATCTTGCTCTTTTAAATACAACTAATCACCAGGGGGTTTTAATGACCATCGTGTTGGCTCATGATACTGTCGATTCTATCGACAACATGCCTTGGCAGTTGATGGAGTACTGGCGTCGAGCCGCGATAGCGACTGGGCCAAACAATTATCTGTTGGTGGTCGGAGAGGACGATTTGCCCGAACTGCCTCATTTGGCTTCACTTGGTCTTTGCTGTCCGCCAGATCACCTCATTCGACTGCGAATTCATGATGCCGGATTGAGTCGGAGCGTGTCTGTGGAAAAGCAAGCCCATTTGGAGGTGCTTCGCCGGTCTGACATTGAATTTTTTTCCGGTCGTACCACACGGCTACGTGAAGCATTTTGTTGGCTGGATGTACCTGTGAACTTGCCGCCGTTCAAAACATGCCGGCAGGCCAACAGCAAGGATGTGTTTCAGCAGAATATGGGTGAGTGCTATTTTCGAAACGGAGCTGGTTTCAAAACGGTAGGTCGGAGCATTAAGGGTCTGCGGGTGCCGGTGGGCGGTTTCACCACACCGGCTCATGTTGGCTCACTCGTGCGCCACTTGCTCAGTCTTGGGCGTTTCGAGAAGGTACGAATCAAGCCGACCAGCCAGGCTAGCAGTCTTGGACAGTTCAATGTCACGAGCGAAGAGGATGAGCGACTCAGAAATCTGACTGACGAACTGGTAGTGGTTCAGGAATACTTCCCGCACGACCAGGATATCTCGACCCCGTTCGTAATTTACCCGAGGGGAGCCCATGAGATTCTTGGTGTATTTGGTCAGCACATCTTGACCGATGGTGACGAAACGGATTTCGCCGGTAGCTTCACTTTGCCAAAGAATCTGCCGTCCAAGATCTACAAGAAGGTCATGTGTGCTACGGAAAAGTCTATTGCGTGTTTGAAGGCAATGGGTTTTTTCGGCCGCGGTGGGGCTGACCACATGATCAACTTCACGACCGGGGAGGTGGCCACCTGCGAGGTCGATGGTCGAGCCACGGCCACCTACTATCCGGTGACGGCCAGCTATTTCCTGTACGGTCGGGTGGCGGCTTTTGATAATCGCAACATGAAGATTCCGCAGGACATTGACTACTCCGAGATTCTGAACGCCTTCGCAGATCAGTTGCTCACCGTGCAGACCCGGCTCGGGCTTGTCCCTTATAACTTCCTGCCACAGTGCGGAAGTTGTTACTTCGCGACTTTTGGTCCGGATTTTGACAGCATGGCTCGGGTGCGGGATGCGGTGTACGAGCGTCACGCCGAGCTCAACTGGTGACTAGTCTTCTCGGTTCGCGGACCCAGGGTTTCATAAATGAACCTTGAGTCCGCGGCCGACTGTTTAACAAATTCACAAATGGTTAAAAATTGTTTTTACTTATTTGTGACTTTGTTAAAAGTCAAGGACCATACAACAAAACAGGGGGCCCAGAATAACATGGATTCTAACAAACGAGCCTTGTTGGATCAGGTGTATCTCAATCCCGAGGTGCACGTTCACGACATGTATCCGTTTCATTTTCTGCACGGGATCTCGGGACTTCTGCCCGGGTACCCGAGCCGCGGTATGATCTACCCGCATGTAGCCGCGGTCTGTGTAGCAAATGAACAAGCCCGATCAAACATCGAGGCCTGTCATACTGATCATCAGCGAATGCAGGTCGGGGCCAAAGATCTCATCCTGGTTAGTGAGGCTAACATCAGCCAGGCTATTACCGACTCACCGGAATTACTGCGAATCATGCAGAGTTTTACTGAAGCCGGACATGACTTGGACTTTTTCATCCGTCGTGATGTTGAGCAGCTACCCCAGGCACTTGGTCTGCGTCCCGAACAGATCACTGCGCCTCACCCCAAGATTGCCGTCAAGCTCGATGATAAATTGGAAGCTCGAGTGCTTGCCAACGGAACCGGAGTATTTGCTCCTTGGCGTTTTGTGAGCACGATCGAAGAGATCAAACGAGTGCGCCGTCTCATTGAGCATGACGTGGCCGATCGTGGTTTGCCCGAGACGGACACCATCTTTTTGAAGCGACCGGGCTTTGATGGGGGAGATGGTATCCTTCGATGGACTCCGGAGAAGGACAGGGCCGAAGTTAGTGATTTTCTGCGTACTCACCTGCACCACGGGTTGATTGCTGAGGCTGGATATCCGCGAGACCGCTTTGACATGCACGAGGTAGCCGTGGTGCTTCTCGTAGAAAAGGATCGACATCGGGTGTTGTTTTCGGCCGAACAGCTCACGGACGGAGACGCCCACATTGGTGACCGTACCGCGTTTGGCGAGTCTGTTATTCCGGCCAAGGAATGGATCGTCGCCCGACCCATTGTAGACGTGATCGGTCGGCAGGCGGTTCAGCTCGGCATTGGGGTTGATCGTCCACGCACTATCGGAGTCGATCTGATCGTGGTGCACCACGCAGGCGAGGTTGTTGTCTTCGTGCTCGAAGTCAACGCTCGCAAGATCGCGGCTGACAGTGCGGCGGCTTGTGCCATGCAGGTCATTGATCGCTTCGGTGGCAACGTGGCGGTGACGCTTCTGAACACCCAGGTTCCAAAAGGCATGGCCTACAAGGACGTGGTGGATAATGTTTTGAATGGCCGAGCTTATCAGGGTGATGGAAAGCCCGGGATTGCTTTGGCAAATGCGGCTTCACTTGCTGAGGGCAAGGTTAGCATGTACATGATCGCCGGATCGCTTCAGGAGCTCTATGCTCTCGAAGTCGAACAAGCTGATCAATCAGAACTCACTCCTTAGCCAAAGCGCCCCGCTGTGCTATAGTGAAGATACGAGGTGTAACTCTCCTTCGTCTCGATCCTCCGGCTGCGCGTAGTAGGCCCACTGCGCGCAGCCATCTACTTTTTAAAACTATGATCAACCAAAAACGAATCACTAAAAATTTCATTAAACTCGGAGGGATTGATAGTCCCTCACTTAAAGAAGCTAAGATTGCCAAAGAAATTATGCGGCAGTTAAAGCCGTTTTGTAATTCTCTCTGTCAGGACAAGATGGGAAACATTATTGGGAAGATTAATGGTTCTGGACGACCTATTATGCTGGCTGCGCACATGGATACAGTTTTAAATAACGGTGGGTCAACTCCGACCGTTCGTAATGGGGTGATTGGTAACTGGGGCAAGGGAGTTTGTGGCGCGGATAATAAATCTGCTATAGCTGGAATTATTGAGGCCCTGACTTCGCTTAAGGAAGACGGTGAAAAGTTTCCAGCAACCGAAATCGTTATTACGGTTCAAGAGGAGATTGGTTTGTTTGGAGCCCGCGAGCTAGACACTTCCAAATTGAAATCAAAACAAGCTTTGTGTTTTGATCGCGGAACTGATGTGCCGACTGTAGTTCTGGCTTCACCCTATGCCACCATGTTCACCGTGAACTTCAAAGGCAAATCTGCTCACGCCGGGGCACATCCGGAAGACGGACGTAACGCTATTGCTGCTGCCGCTGATTTTATATCAAGTTTCAAACTTGGTCGTGTCGATAAAGATACAACCATGAACTTTGGTCGGATCGAAGGGGGGGAAGCGAGTAATATTGTTCCGGATGAGTGTATGGTGAGGGGGGAAATTCGGAGCCTTCGTAAAACAAGACTTGATCAATTAAACAACAAGGTAAAGGCCGAGTTGTTTCGAATCAAAAAACAACATGTGGTTAGCTCGAAGCTCGAGGTCAGTTTCGAGCTACCCGGCTATCAGTTTAAAATGACTGATCCACTGATTAAAGAAATCCGTTCAGTTCACAAGTTGCTTGGATGGAAGACAAAACAGAATGTTTCTAACGCCGGAGCCGATGCCAATATTTTTAATGGCAAGGGAATCGTAACAGTTAATACCGGGTATGGTGCGCGTAAAATGCACAGCCGTTTTGAGGAGCAGCCGGTGCGTCAATTGGTTCGGTTGGCTAAATTCATTGAAGCTTTTCTTAAGCATAGGTCCAGTCAAAAATAAGTTTAGCTGTTGATAAACCTGGGGAAAAAGTTGTGGAATAGAGGGGTATAAACCCTCTATTTTAGTCCTTGATTTAGCTAAATATATGTTATAATATCAATGCTTCACAGATTGGTAACTGCAACGGGCATTAACTTTCAAAACTAAGATTGGACCCCCGTCCGCGCGGGGTAAGATCTGAAAGCGGTTCGCACCGCATCCAACACGGTCCTGTGGCTACGGCTGCACCCACCGTGACTTGGAAGCGGGATACACCCATATTGGGAAAGAGCCATTGCAGCCCAATCTGGCGAAGCTCCAATACGTCGGCGTGCTTACCGCATTATGGCGTAAGATGGTGTGTCGATTCCGTGTGGTTCGACAAGCCCACAGGGGGTCGACGCGACCATCTTGGATGGATGAATAAAAAACGCGCACAGGCGCGTTTTTTAGACCCGAACAATGGACAAAAACCAAAAAATCTGCTAGCGTCTTGGAAGACCTATGAGCAAAGAAAAAGACAATATTAAAATTCTTTTCCTGCAAGCGCGTGATGATGAAATGAGTGAACATGAATTTTTGTGTTTTGACCGAATGATTGACGTGCCACAGGAAAATTTTTTTCGCGTTAATGTTTTCACTGATGAAATTGGAGAGCACTTGTTGGAAGGTAAGGATGCTGTGATCCTGGCTGGGACTGGCCGTTATGTTAAAGGGGGAGGTCATCCAGAAAGCTTGCCTCAAATTATGGAACTTTTAAAAATTATTCGGGCGAAGCAAATTCCTTTATTAGCTATTGGTTACGGACATGAAGTGGCAGCTCTTGCTTTTGGAGGAACTGTAGTACAAGATGATAATTTAAAAGAAATTGGTTCAATTGAAATGAAAAAAACCCTTCACGCAGTAACGGATCAGTTGCTTGGTGAGTTGCCAGGATCTTTTCATGTGCAAATTGGGCATAATCATTCTGTGACAAAAGTGCCGGATGGAGCTATTGAATTGGTTAGCTCTGCAAATAAGTGCTGTGAAGCGTTTGTTTTTCCGGGTGAACCAATTTATGCCTTTCAGTTTCATCCTGAATTAGATCATTCGGATGTGGTGATCCGTTTAACGTACTACGAAAGAAAATATTTTTTTAATTCAGGCGAACGCAAGGAAGTAGAAAAAAAATTAATGCGTTCACCGCACGCTAACCGTATTCCAAATTTGTTTATTGAAAAAGTAGTGAAAAAATCAAAGTAAAAACCGCGGACTTCCGCGGTTTTCCTATTTGCCTCTCTTGCTGCGTGTACCCACTGATTTTGTTTCGGTCTGCTTCAGAGTCTTTCCCTTGCTCTGGGTTTTAAGACATTTAGTGCAAACTTTTACTTTTTTCCCATCAATGGTTTTGTTCTGCAAGTTTATCTTCATTCGTTTGCGGGTAGCCACCATTGACTTGCTTCGATTTTGAGCTGTCAGCGGGCCACGGCCACAAAAATCACAAAATTGAGCCATATAAAATTCAATTAACGAACGACGAGAGAATATCATGGTCGACCATTTTTGGCAAGTCGTGTAGAATACCTGACGTATGTTTCTTAATTTTTTTTTCAATGATCCGGCAGTGGGTGTTGTGTGGGTAGTAGCCATTTTGATGGCTTTGACCGTACATGAATTTTCCCACGCTGCAGCTTCTAAATGGCGCGGAGATCTGACTGCCGAGCGGGCCGGGCGGCTTACTTTGAATCCGTTGTCCCATATTGATTGGTTTGGTTTTATTCCTTTGTTGTTGCTCGGTTTTGGTTGGGCAAAGCCTGTACCGTATAACCCTAATAATTTAAAGAATCCAAAGTGGGACTCGGTTATTGTGGGTTTGGCCGGACCGGCTTCTAATTTGATCCTCGCTATTGTTTCAGCCCTTGTTTTACGAGGACTTTTAGCAGCAAATGTCTTCACTGAGTTAAATTTGTTGGTTATTTTTTTGGTGTTGTTTATCTTAATCAACATGTTTTTGTTGCTTTTTAATATCATTCCGATTCACCCGCTTGATGGTTCTAAGTTGTTTCTAGCGATTTTTGACGCACCAAAATACACCAAACTTCGCGCTTTTGTTTTACAAAAAGGGCCAACCATTCTTTTGATCGCAGTTTTAATAGCTATTATTACCAATATTCCAATTTTTGCCTTTATTAGTGTGCCTTCCTTTGCGGCCTGTTCGGCTCTTGTGGGCACCAATTGTTTATCATTCCTGTCTTTAATATTTGCTGGATAATTCGGGGTTGACCTAAATTTAGCCTTGTGTTAATATTTCGGCACTTCGAGATATATTGAAATTATGCCTACTACTAGTCAATTGATCCGCAAAGGGCGGAAGACAACCAAAACCAAGAGTAAGTCACCTGCCATGCAGTATACTTTGGATACTCTGCACCGAAAAACTACCAATCTTCCCAAAGGTAGTCCGTTTAAACGTGGAGTTTGTGTGAAGGTGACCACAACTACCCCAAAGAAACCAAACTCAGCTATCCGAAAGATTGCTCGTGTTCGGCTCTCTAACGGAACTGAAGTTACTGCTTATATCCCAGGGGAAGGTCACAACCTTCAGGAGCACTCAATTGTGCTTCTTCGAGGTGGCCGAGTGCCTGACCTGCCAGGTGTGCGATATCACATTGTCCGTGGAGTATATGATACCGCCGGAGTTGAAGGAAGAAATCAGGGACGAAGCAAGTACGGAACTAAAAAGCCAAAAAAGAGTTAACACTCACTAATTACTAACTGTCAGTTGCCGAGTACCTTGTTCCACGGGGGAAGTAAGCGGTAACTTGAAGAATACTATGCGTGGAAAACGTGCCTCTAAACGCCGGTTAAATCCGGATCCAAAGTTTGGCAATCTGGAAATTGCCAAGCTGATTAATTACGTCATGTATGACGGAAAAAAGACCACTGCTCGTCAGGTGGTCTATAATTGTTTTGATATTATTGCGGATAAAACCAAAAAAGATCCGGTCGAAGTCTTCGAGGCCGCCATTAAGAACGTGGGACCGGCCCTTGAGGTTCGTTCACGTCGAGTTGGTGGAGCTAACTATCAGATTCCGCACCCGGTGCGGGGTGAGCGTCGGCTCACCTTAGCCTATCGTTGGATCCTGTCTGCGGCTCGATCAAAAAGTGGTCGGCCTATGGCAGAAAGATTAGCTGATGAACTCATGGCTGCTGCTAACAACGAAGGCGACGCTGTTAAAAAGAAAGAAGACGTGCAGAGGATGGCTGAGGCCAACCGAGCGTTTGCCCACTTTGCAAGATAATTGAAAATTGAAACTTAGTAAATTGAAAATTACTCAATATGCCTCGAGAATATTCTCTTGAAAAAACTCGTAACATCGGAATCATTGCTCACATTGATGCTGGTAAAACAACCGTGACCGAGCGTGTGCTTTTCTACACCGGCAAGAAGCATAAAATCGGTGAGGTGCACGAAGGTGAAGCGGAAATGGACTGGATGGAGCAGGAGCAGGAGCGTGGAATTACCATTACCTCTGCGGCGACTACCTGTTTTTGGAAAGATCACCGTGTGAACATTATCGACACCCCGGGACACGTTGACTTCACTGTTGAGGTGGAGCGTTCTTTGCGTGTGCTCGACGGTGGTGTGGTTGTGTTTGACGGTGTGGCCGGTGTTGAGCCACAGTCAGAAACTGTTTGGCACCAGGCTGATAAATACAACGTGCCGCGAATTTGTTATATCAATAAACTTGATCGAACTGGAGCTGACTTCTTTGCAGACTTGGATTCAATCCACGAACGATTGACTACCAAGGCCCTGCCAGCTCAACTACCAATCGGTGCTGAAGATAACTTTAAGGGAATCATTGATCTTCTAACCATGAAGGCCACTATTTACAATGATGACCTTGGAAAAGATATGGACGTGGTTGATGTTCCGGAGGACATGAAGGCAACCGCAGAAGAATGGCGTGGCAAGTTGATTGAAGCCATTGTAGAAAATGATGAAGCCTTAATGGAAAAGTATTTGTCCGGCGAAGATATCCCTCATGAAGATTTAAAAAAGGTATTACACAAAGCTGTGGTTAGCTTGCAACTTATTCCTGTGTTCTGTGGGTCAGCTCTGAAAAATAAGGGAGTTCAGCCTTTGCTTGATGCCGTGGTTGATTACCTGCCAAGCCCACTTGAGGTACCGGCAGTTGAGGGAACTGATCCGGATGATGAAGAGAAAAAGATTGAGCACCATGCGAGTGATGAAGAATCGTTTGCGGCTTTGGCTTTCAAGATTGCAACCGATCCTTTCGTTGGAAAACTGGCTTTTGTCCGAGTTTATTCCGGCGTCTTGAAGTCAGGATCGTATGTTTTGAATGCTTCAACCGGAAACAAGGAACGAATTGGTCGATTGCTGCGAATGCACGCTAACTCGCGTGAGGAAATCGATGAAATTTATGCCGGAGATATTGCTGCTGTGGTAGGACTTAAGAACACTACAACCGGTCAGACTTTGTGTGACCCGGATAATCCAGTAGTGCTTGAATCCATTACTTTCCCAGAACCGGTTATTTCTGTGGCGATTGAGCCAAAGACCAAAGCTGACCAGGAAAAGATGGGTGTGGCGCTTACCAAGTTAGCCGAAGAAGATCCAACCTTCCAGGTGAGAACTGATGATGATACTCTCCAGACCATCATTTCCGGAATGGGAGAGCTGCACTTGGACATTATCGTGGATCGCATGAAACGTGAGTTCAAAGTGGAGGCCAACGTGGGTGCTCCGCAAGTGGCCTACAAAGAAAGTATTAAGAAAACCGCTGAGGCTGAAGGAAAATTTGTCCGCCAATCAGGTGGCCGTGGACAGTATGGGCACTGTTGGTTACGCTTGGAACCGCTTGAGCAGGGAACCGGGTTTGAGTTTTATGATGAAATTAAGGGTGGTGTGATTCCAAAGGAATTTATTGGACCTATTGAAAAGGGTGTTAAGGAAGCTATGGAACGCGGAGTTCTGGCCGGATATCCGGTGCTCGACATCAAGTGTACTGTATATGACGGAAGCTATCACGAAGTTGACTCGTCTGAAGCCGCCTTTAAGATCGCCGGTTCTATGGCTTTTCAGGCTGCGGCCAAGAATGCTGGAATTACTTTGCTTGAGCCGATCATGGCGGTTGAAGTTGTGACCCCGGAAGAGTTTATGGGAACTGTGGTCGGAGACTTGAACGCAAAACGGGCTCAAATTCAGGAAATGCGAGACCGGGGAAACATGAAGGTTGTTGAGGCTCATGTTCCACTGGCTGAAATGTTTGGTTACGCTACGGAGCTTAGAAGTATTACCCAGGGTCGTGCCAGCTACAGCATGGAATTTGATCACTATGAAGATGTGCCAAAGAATGTGGCAGATGAGATTATTGAAAAGCGGGGAAGCAAGAAAGCGGAGTAAGGAAAAGGAAATTATTGTAGGGGTGCCCCTTGTGGGTACCCCTTTTTAGTTATATTTTGGCCAAAAACAACCTTTAGGGGTTGACTTTTTGGCTAAAATATGATACATTACGTCGTTCGTAACAGGTGAAATTTTTCACCCTCGGACGCTTTGATTCGCCCTGTACGGGCCCCAAAACGGGAGCCCGAAAGGGCCCAAAATAGCAAGGAGGAAGAGATGACCACGGAACATGTTTCATCCCCCGTTCTCACGGAAGAGGCACCGCTGCCGCGCTGGATGTGGCCCGCCGTCGGCGGTCTGGTGGTGTTCTTGATCATGGTCGGACTGACCGCGACCTTCTTGATCGTCAAGGCGGTCAAGAACAAGCGGGCTGTGGAGCAGCCCGAGCAGGTCGTCGAGACGGCCACCGGACAGCCGGCGAGTCCGGCCGCACCCGCACCCGCGGTCGAGCCCAAGTCCGAGCCTGAACCCGCGATCGAAGTTCCCGTGGACCCGCAGGTTCACGTGGACGAGATGAACGCCAGGGCCCTGAAGAAGCTGCGGCCCTACTACGCCGCGGCCAAGCTGTTCGAGTCGATCGACACGACCGGCTGGCCCCAGCTCCCGCGCGAAGTCGGACCGAACATCGTCACGGTCATGCTCCGCGAGTTCGATCGTGACGGCGCCGTGGTGGCCGGGGAGCAGGAGGTACCCATTTACCTCCAGAACTGGTCCAACGTGTTCGCGGCCTACGTGGCCGCGGGTATGCCCGTCGAGGTGCCGACCCAGCTCGGTCTGCTCCCGGAGTGTCCGGAGCTGCCGGCGATCATGGCGCACGCCACGGCCGACCCGAACGTCGTGTTCCAGGTCGTGACCGCCATCCGCAACGCCGACCCGGAGGTCGTGACGGCCATCGGGCTCGATTCCCTCGAATCCGGGACCGTGCTCGCAAGCCACTGGCGGGCCGCGGGAGCCGACTTCCGTGACCTCGAGTTCAAGCTCGGGGTCCTCCAGCAGGAGGACAAGACGGTCTCCGAGATCAAGACGAGCCTCGGCGAGATGGAGCTCACGTATTTGAACCGGTACGTGGACGCCGGTCGAGGTCACTCCGGCGCGGATCAGATCGCTCGTTACAAGTGGGCGATCGCCACGCTGTCGACCCGGTTCGACAAGACCAAGTCCGAAGCGCGCGTCAAGCGCGCCCACTACGAGCTGCGGCTCGTGGATCAGGCGTTCCCGCACCGCGACGAGATGCTCCAGGCACTCGAAGCGGACTGGAACGCGCTTCACCCCCAGTCCTAAAAAACCCCCTTCCCGCCGAAGATCTCGGCGGCTCTGCCCCTGACATGGGCTCACACGAACGAATGTGTGACGCTTGTGTCGGGGGCTTCTAATTATAGGATAACTCTTGACCTTGTTGAACGAGGTCAGTCCCGTACGACAGGGGGTTGACAAACTACCCTTTTTCTGATAATTTACTTAGTTCGAAATTAAGCCCAGTTTTGGCTTAAAAGTAGGGCAGTGGCATTTAAAATTTGCAACCAACAACGGGAGGAGGAACCCCCGATGACGAGTGATAAGCAGGCTGCTCATTGGCTCGAGACCTTGAACAGGTGCGAGACCGAACGAGCCAGTCAGAGCTACATCGATGTGCCCGAGTTCTGTGGTGCCGAGCCGGACGATGCGGATGATGTCGACCTTGGTGAAGAGCTGGACGACCTCGTGCTGGAGCTCGATGTGGACGAGGAGTTGAATCTGCTCGTGCGCAAGCAGAAGACCCTGAAAGCCAGGATCAAGCAGATCGAGCGGCGCGAGGTTCCCAAGCTCAGGCAGGACTTCGACGAGTTCCGTAAGGAGCTGGCCAAGCTCCTCACCGGCCGGAAGATCGCCAACGACGAGCGGGCCGGGATCAAGAGACAACTCGGGAACTTGAACCTGAAGGTGCACAACAAGCTCAAGGCGATCGAGGACGAGCAACGGACGGCTCGACGCCAGCGGCTCGAGCTGGCAGAGCGCCAGCGAGCGTTCGTTCATCTGACCCGGCATATGGTGACGCAGATCAACCGGGCCGACAAAGAGCGGACCGAGATCCGAGCTGATGCGGAGAAGCTGACGAACCGCGTGGACGGACACGGCCGCGACGTGACGGGGCTCAAGACCCGTACGGCCGAGCATCACGCCGACATCAAGCGACTGTTCGAGCACGGCGCCGACCGTTCGCGGCAGATCGCACAGATCGATCAGCGTCTCACGGATCTGGCCGGAACTGTCCGAACCGAGGCCGAGGTGCGATCAGAAGAGACCGAGATGATCGCCGAGTTCGTCCGACAGATGTCGGAGCGAGACCTCGCGGAGCTTCGCGAGATCATCCGGATCCAGACTGACGAACACGACGCGCTCAAGGGTCGAGTGAACGGGATCGAGGATGGTTTGATGGCCCAGGCACGCCTGGCCGCCACCGAGCCCGTCATCGAGAGCCTGGACCCGGACGACGACGTCACCTACGACGAGACCGAGATCACCGAGATCATGTCGACGCGCCAGCCGCGTCAGGTCGGTCGTACCGTGGCCAAGGCCGCGGTGGCCGCAGCTGTGCTGGCCTTCGCGCTCCTCGTGCCGATCATGGACTACGGGAGCAAGAATCCGCCGGCTCACGCCGACGAGTGCACGTCGAGCTCCGAGCTGGTCGATCAGGAATCGACCACCTGCCAGAGCTACCAGTTGTTGGACCACCACATCTTGCTCTTCGAGTGCCCGGACGGCGTTGACCGTCGTTGCGCTCGCAACAGCAAGGACGCCACTGGTACCTACAAGACCTGCACGGTCTACAAGACCGAGCAGGTCAAGTAGACTACCAACCCTCCTCACATTATCTCCCCTCGTGGGAGATCCACGTCAGCCCCAGGGTCTAACCCTGGGGCTTTCGAGTTGGAAAAATAGCCCGGTTTTCTTTGGACCGGCAAAGAAAACCGGAAAAAAGAAACCGGCCGCCTTTCTGTGCTCGCCGGAGGTAGAAAATGAACATTTTTCTCTTGACTGCGGGACTTGCCTCGCTTTTTTTGTTTTGGTGGACGCTCGGCTTCAAACAGTCCTCGTCACCCCGTCTGACCGGAACGGTCAAAAATGTCCATTAACCTCCGTCGTGCTCGAAGTAGCGGAAACAAAAAACACCCGCGGGTCCGGTTAGGGAACCACGGGCGAGAGAAGGCCAAGAAGGCTGGGCCTTCCTGACCTTCCAAGCCTTCCCTTGACAATCCCCTAAAAATCGGTAAGATAAGCCTAATATGAATAACCAATTTAAGCGCATTTTAGACCTGGTTCGCCGCACTGGCGACCGCATGGTGGTGACTGACCCGGAAGGGGAACAGGCTGTTGTTATCATGGATTTTGATGAGTATGAGGCTATTATTGAGGCCCTGGGAACCGCGGAATTCGACTATTTTGATGATGATTTAGCTCTGGAACAGACCACTCAGCCAGTTCCACCAACTCCAGAACCCCCGGTTCAAACTCCAAATTATGAGCCAGAATCTCCATCATATAGCCCAAACTTGACTGATGAAGCTTTTCCGAACGAAAATTTAGCTAATTTAAGTGAAGAAAGTACAGAAGAGAACGATGACGGCGAAGACGAGCAATTCTACCTCGAACCAGTGGAGTAAAATTCCCTAATTCTAGGTGGAAAACATGGGGAATTGGGGCTTGCATTGTTTTAGGCTTTTTGTTATACTAGTGCCGCCTACAAAAAAGGCAATTATTTAACTATATTAATAACCAATTTTAGCCAAATTTATGGCCGATACATTTGAACGATCAAAACCGCACGTAAACGTGGGTACCATTGGTCACGTTGACCACGGTAAAACCACTCTTACTGCGGCTATTACCGCCGTGGCTTCTGTCATGGGTGGTGGTCAGGCCAAGGGTTTTGACCAGATTGACAACGCTCCGGAAGAAAAAGAGCGTGGAATTACCATTGCTACTTCTCACGTTGAGTACGAAACCGATAAGCGTCACTACGCTCACGTTGACTGTCCAGGACACGCCGACTACGTAAAAAACATGATTACCGGTGCTGCTCAGATGGACGGATCAATTCTCGTTGTGTCAGCAGCTGATGGTCCAATGCCACAGACTCGTGAGCATATTTTGCTCGCTCGTCAGGTTGGTGTTCCTGCCATTGTTGTTTTCTTAAACAAAGTTGACATGGTAGATGACCCGGAGCTTATTGACCTGGTTGAAGAAGAAATTCGAGACCTTCTTAAGCAGTACGAATTCCCAGGAGATGAAACTCCAATTATTCGTGGTTCTGCTCTTAAGGCTCTTGAGAATCCTTCAGACGAAGAGGCTGCCAAGCCAATTAAAGAACTACTTGCCAAGCTTGATGAATATATTCCTGAACCACAACGTGACGTTGATAAGCCATTCCTGATGCCGATTGAAGACGTTTTCTCAATTGAGGGACGTGGAACAGTTGTAACTGGACGAATCGAGCGTGGAATTGTTAAGACCGGTGAGGAAGTTGAAATGGTTGGTATTAAAGACACTACCAAGACCACTGTTACTGGTGTGGAAATGTTTAACAAGACTCTTGATCAAGGTCAGGCCGGTGACAACGCTGGAATCCTGCTCCGTGGAACCAAGAAGGATGAAGTTGAGCGTGGTCAGGTCTTGGCTGCTCCTGGTACTGTAACCCCACATACCGAGTTTGAGTGTGAACTGTATGCTCTTACCAAAGAAGAGGGTGGACGACACAAGCCATTCTTTAAGGGTTACAAGCCACAGTTCTACATCCGAACTACTGACGTTACCGGTGAAGTAACCTTGCCAGAAGGAGTAGAAATGGCTATGCCAGGTGACACCATTAATGGTGCAACCGTTAAGCTTATCCAGCCGATTGCTCTTGAGGAACAGCAGCGTTTTGCTATTCGTGAAGGTGGACGAACTGTTGGAGCTGGTGTAGTAACCAAGATTGTTAATTAAATCAAGTTTTCGAGGCGAGCCTTTTGGCTCGCCTCGCTAACATTGAACCTGTTCTTTCGAAGAAATTTGTGACTGACAAAGCAACCAACAAAACTGAAGACAAAACCAAGCAGCGAATTCGAATTAAGATTCGTGCTTACGACCACAAGATCATCGACCAGGCTACAGCAACCATTATCAAAACTGCTGAGCGAACCGGGGCTAAGGTTTTGGGTCCAATTCCATTACCAACTGAAAAGCGTAAGTATACCGTGAACCGGTCTACCTTCGTTCACAAAACCAGTCGTGATCAGTACGAAATGCGTGTGCACAAGCGTTTGATCGATATCGTTAACCCAAGCGAAAAAACAGTTGATTCATTGATGAGTTTGAATTTACCGGCAGGGGTTGACGTAGAAATAAAAATGTAATACAATTCTCCCGAAATTACTCCACCTACTTCGTTGCGGGGCCCCACAAATCCGTCAATGTACCATTAAGTACATCTCCGAATTTGTTACCCCACGCCTTGTAGGGTGAAGAATTTTGAAAGAATTATCAGTAGAAACACCAAAGAAACACCAACCTTAGAACCAAGAAGAAAGATCGCGTGAATTACGGGCGGGCATAAGTCGCGAAAACCTTCCTGCAGCTTCTAGAGATTGGGTAGGAGACAAGTTTTCAATAAATCACATCAGCAACCCAATAGCCGCATGGGGTCAGAGACTGTTTTATAAATTTCTGTAAAACGATCTCTGGCTTTTGTGTTAAGAAGCTGGAAAAAGCACGTCGCTTGTCGCAAATCGCTCGTCGTTTTGAACGACGTGCCACGTGCGATCTCTTATGAAATTCATCATTGGTAAAAAACTCGAAATGAGTCAGATCTTCAAGGAAGACGGTACCGTAATTCCGGTTACCTTGATTCAGGCTGGCCCATGTGTTGTTACTGATGTGCGAACTAAAGACAAAGACGGATATTCAGCGGTTCAGGTTGGATTCGGTGAAACCAAAAAGGTCAACAAAGCTCAGGTATCACGGGCTAAGGAGTTTGGTCCGGTAGGTTTAACTCGTGAGTTCAGAGTTGATGAAACGGATCTAAAACCGGGAGACAAAATTAAAGTCAATCTGTTTGAAGAAGGTGATAAGGTAGACATTGTCGGTACTTCAAAAGGAAAGGGTTTTCAAGGTGTTGTGAAGCGACACGGTTTTCATGGAAGTCCTGCATCTCACGGTCACAAAGATCAGTTACGAATGCCAGGTTCCATTGGAGCTCAGGGTCCACAGCGAGTTTTGAAAGGAACTCGTATGCCAGGTCGTATGGGAAATGATCGAGTAACTGTCAAGAATTTAGAGGTTGTCGCGATTGATCCAAAAACCAACACTTTGGCGATAAAAGGTGCTGTTCCAGGGGCACGAAACAGTTTAGTTTTTGTTCGTTCCCGAACCGGTAAGAATATTTGGGGTAACTAAATAATATGGCAAAAGTAAAAGTCTACAATCAGAAAGGTGAGGCAACCGGTGAAATGGAACTGGCTAAGGATATGTTTGAAGTTGTAGTTGATCCAAATTTGGTTCACGAAGCAGTGGTGATTCAACAGGCCAACGCTCGTCAGGCTATTGCTCACGCCAAAGACCGATCAGAGGTTCGAGGCGGTGGTCGTAAGCCATGGCGTCAGAAGGGAACTGGCCGAGCTCGAGCCGGTACCATTCGTTCTCCTTTGTGGCGAAGTGGTGGAGTAACTTTTGGACCTAGTAAGAATCAGAATTTTTCTCGTAAAATTAACAAGAAAGCCAAGCGAAAAGCTTTGGCCATGACCTTGAGTGACAAGGTGGCTCATGACCGATTTGTGGTCGTGGATACTTTGGAGCTGTCCGAGGCCAAGACCAAAGTTTTTGCTAATTTACTTGGTAAATTACCAAACGCAGGCAAAAAAACCTTGGTGGTTATTGATCCGGCTAATCAGGTGGTGAAGCGAGCCGCTCGCAACATCCCCAAGCTTAGCACGATCGGAGCCAAGAGTTTGAACGTAGTCGACGTTCTTTCTCACGACTACATTCTTATCAGTAAGGATGCAGCTGCTCTCGTTAACGAAACCTATAAAGCTACTAAGTAATATGGCTGGATTTTTCGACAAATTTCGCAAGCAAAAAGAGCAAGAGGTAGCTGAGGGCAAGAAGGCTGAGAATACCAAGAAGTCTGATAAGACTGATAAGGTCAAGAAGGCAAAAAAAGCTAAGAAAACCGAGAAGGCTGAGGGTTCAATTCGACCAAAAGGAACCATGATCGAAGGTTTGGAGAATGTGATTATCCGCCCTCATGTAACTGAAAAGTCAGCCGTTTTAGCGGATGCCGGACAGTACGTATTCGTGGTTAAGAGGAATGCAAATCAGGTTCAGGTGGCTCAGGCAATCAAGGCCATGTATGGCGTTCAGCCGGTCAAGGTTAATATTGCCAATTATAAGGGAAAGAAGGTTCGCTTTGGTCGAGTGCAAGGTCGTCAGAACGATTGGAAAAAAGCCATTGTGACTTTGCCAAAAGGAACTAAGATTGATGTTTACGAAGGAGTATAAAAGAAAATCGCCCGTAGCAAATCGCCCGTCGTTGCTAAACGACGTGCGACGTGCGACGAGCCAAAATTATGCCAGTTAAACGCTACAAACCAACTACCCCGGGTCGTCGCATTTCAAGTGTGGACGCCTTTGTGGACGTGGATTCAAAGGCTAAGCCTGTGAAAAAGCTTTTGAAATCAAAAAAGCAAAAGGCTGGACGTAACAACCAGGGGAAGATTACCGTACGCCACCGTGGCGGCGGAGCTAAACGACAAGTTCGTGTGGTCGATTTTAAGCGAGATAAATTTGATGTCCCAGCCAAGGTGGTTGAGATTCAGTATGATCCAGGCCGTGGCGCCCGCATCGCCCTCTTGCACTATGCAGATGGTGAAAAGCGCTATATGGTGGCCCCAATCGGGCTCAAGGCCGGTGATGAAGTTGTGTCTAGCCAAAAGAAAGGCGAGATTAAACTTGGAAACCGTTTTGCCTTAGAGCACATCCCTGCCGGTATCGGTGTTTACAACATCGAGATTGAGCCAGGGAAGGGTGGCCAGATGGTGCGCGGTGCCGGTACCACAGCCCAGATTATGGCTGTTGAAGGAAAGAACGCAACCTTGAAGCTCCCAAGTGGAGAAGTGCGGATGGTGCCAAAAACATGTATGGCTACCATTGGTCAGACCTCTAATCCTGACCGACGTTTGATTCGCTGGGGTAAAGCTGGTAGAATGCGTCACCGCGGTTTTCGACCTACTGTTCGTGGTAAGGTAATGAACCCGGTAGACCACCCCCACGGTGGTGGTGAAGGTGCAAATGCTATTGGTATGAAGCACCCTAAGACTCCAACCGGTAAGCCGGCTCTCGGAGTAAAAACCCGCCGTAAAAAACCGTCTGATGCGCTTATTATTGAAAGACGTAAGAAGAAGCGCCGCTAATAAAAACAATTATGTCACGTAGTTTAAAGAAAGGTCCATACGTGGACGCCAAATTACAGAAAAAGATTACGGCTTTGAAACAGGGAGATAAAACTGTTATCAAGACCTGGGCTCGAGCCTCATCCATCACTCCAGAGATGGTTGGCTTTACCATTGCCGTACACAACGGACGAACTCATGTGCCGGTGAAGATTGTTGAGAACATGGTTGGTCATAAGCTAGGTGAATTTGCGCCAACTCGGAAGTTTGTGGGTCATGGCGGTAAAATGGCTAAAGAACAGAAATAAGATATGGACGTTAAAGCAACCGCAAAATTTATTCGAATGTCACCGCGTAAAGTGCGGTTGGTGGTTGATGTTGTGCGGGGTAATAAGTTGGCTGAAGCTCGAAACCAGCTTCAGTTTATGAACAAAGCAGCGGCCAAGCCGGTATTGAAGCTGATCAATTCTGCTGCGGCCAATGCGGTTCATAATTTCAACCTGAAAGAAGAAGACCTGGTAGTGAAAACCATTATGGCTGATGAGGGACCGACTATTAAGCGTTGGAAGCCTCGCGCTCATGGTCGAGCATTTCCGATCCGAAAGCGAACCTCGCACATTTTGGTGGTGTTGAGTGATGGAAAGGATGCAAAAGATGTAAAAGATACAAAGGTTGGCAAGGAAGTTAAAAGTGAAAAGAAAGAAACTAAGAAAGTCCCGCCGACAAAAGGCGTGGCAGGATCCCGCCAAGCTGAAGATGGCGGGAAAACTAAGAAACCAGCAGCTAAGAAACCGGTTGTCAAAAAGGCTCCAGCCAAAAAAACCACAAAGACTACTAAGTCCGGCGGTGCCGGACAAACTGATAAAAAGTAATTATGGGTAGAAAAGTAAATCCAAAAGCCTTCCGTATTGCCACTATTCGTGGCTGGGATTCTAATTGGTTTGCCAACAAGGACTTCCCGACTCTGCTTGAAGAAGATCACAAGATTCGGACTTTCTTAGAAAAGGAATTGAAAGATGCTTCAGTTGATCATGTGGTTATTGAACGGGCAACAAAAAGTATTACCGTGACCATTCACTCCTCAAAGCCTGGATTTATCATTGGTCGATCCGGAGCCGGGATTGAAGACCTAAAAAAGAAATTAATGAAAAAGTATTTTCGCGGTAGAAAAATTAACATTAATCTAAACGTACAAGAGGTGTCTAAGCCTTCGCTCTCGGCCAGGATTGTGGCTCAGCAAATTGCTTCGGAGCTTGAAAAGCGTATGCCGTTCCGACGCAGTATGAAGCAAGCTATTGAACGGGTCATGAAAGCCGGAGCCAAGGGTGTGAAGGTGTCAGTGGCCGGACGATTAAACGGTGCTGACATTGCCCGAACCGAGCAGATTTCAGATGGTAGTATTCCTTTGCACAACTTGCGAGCCGATATTGACTTTGCGAGAGTAAGGGCTTGGACCACCTACGGTACAATTGGAGTAAAGGTCTGGATTAACCGAGGCGAAGTCTTTGAAGAAGATAATAAAAAAATTGACAAGACCGCCTAACCCACGCGTATGTTGATGCCAAAAAAAGTCAAACACAGAAAGTGGCACAAGGGTCGCGCCAGCGGCAAAAGATTGGCTACCAACAAGACTAAACTTGCCTTTGGGAAGATTGGTCTTAAGGCTCAGACAGAATCTTGGGTAACTTCGCGTCAAATTGAGGCGGCTCGACGAGCCATTACTCGATACGTTAAGCGTGGCGGATCTATCTGGATTCGAATCTTTCCTGATCATCCGGTTACAGCCAAGGGTGCCGAGGTGCCAATGGGTAAAGGAAAAGGTGCGGTTGACTATTACATGGTACCGGTTCGTCCAGGAACAGTTATGTTTGAAATCGATGGTGTTCCAGACGACGTAGCCGAAGAAGCCATGCGTTTGGCTTCACACAAGTTGCCGATGAAGACTAAAATTATCGGACTTGATAATTAAACATATGCAGATTAAGAAGTTTCAGGGAAAATCTAAGACTGATCTAGAGAAAACTCTCGCCGAGCTTACTGAGCGATTGAATGAGTTGAAGTTTAAGTTGGCTTCTAACCAGTTGGCTCAGGTACGAGAGGTACGACAGGTGAAGCGGGAGATCGCACGAGTTAAAACCGCCTTGGGACAAGTTGCAGTAAGTGAAAAAGTAAGTGAATAATATGAGCGAAGAAAAGAAGAAAAACACACACCGCCGTTTAACCGGTGAAGTAGTGGGAACCAAGATGGATAAAACAGCTTTGGTTCAGGTTGAACGAACGGTGATCCATCCGAAGTACCTGAAGCGTTACGTTCGCTCGAATAAATTTAAAGTTCATGATGAAAAAAATGAATTAAAGGTCGGAGATAAGATTGTCTTTGAAGAGTGTCGTCCGTTATCCAAGGATAAGCGATGGCGACTGGTATCAATAGTAAAATAATATGGTCCAGCAAGAATCACGATTAATGGTAGCCGATAACACCGGGGCAAAACGCCTCAAAGTTATTCGAGTACTCGGTGGATACAAGAAACGCTACGCTAGAATTGGTGACGTGGTTACCGCGGTTGTCAAAGAAGCCGTACCACATTCAGCGGTTAAGAAATCTGATGTGGTTCAGGCGGTAATTGTACGAACTAAAAAGGAGACTCGACGAGCCGACGGTTCATACATCCGTTTTGATGAAAACGCAGCAGTTATTATTGATAAAGAAAACAAAGAACCAAAAGGAACTCGTATCTTTGGTCCAGTGGCTCGTGAACTTCGCGCTGCCGGATACAGTAAGATTATTTCATTAGCTCCTGAAGTTTTATAAACCTATGGCTTTGAAGATCAAAACCGGAGACAAGGTAAAAATCACTGCCGGAAAAGACAAAGGAAAAGAGGGTAAGGTGATTCAGGTTTTCCCTAAGCTTGAAAAAGTTGTGGTGGAAGGTTTGAATATGGCCACTCGGCACCTGCGTAGTCCGCGCCGTGATCAGCCTGGTCAAAAAATTCAATTTCCGGTCCCAGTTCACATTTCCAATGTAAAATTGGTTTCAACAAAAACCGGAGCTACCGGTCGGGTAGGTTATAAAACTTTAGAAGCGGATGGAAAAAGTAAAAAAATTCGCGTGGTACATTCAAATGGTAAAGTAGAAGATGCAGAATAATATGTCAGCTATTTTAAAAGAACAATTTGCTAAGGAAGTAATCCCGGCTCTTAAAAAAGAGTATGGTTATGATAACCACATGGCTGTGCCGCGAATCGAAAAAATGACTTTGAACGTTGGTTTGAATCAGAGCAAGATGGATCAGAAAATGCAGGAAGTGGCCGAGGATACTCTGCGTCGGATCACCGGTCAACAGCCGATTAAAACAAAGGCCCGTCAGTCTATTGCCGGCTTTAACATTCGTGAAGGAATGGTAGTAGGAATGAAGGTGACCCTGCGTGGTCCTAAAATGTGGGACTTTTTGTACAAACTGGTTAATGTTACTTTTGCCCGTGTGACAGACTTTCGAGGGATAAAAGAGTCAGCTGTTGACGATAATGGAAACTTTTCATACGGTTTTAAGGAACATATTGCCTTTCCTGAAATTAACCCGGATGAGATTGAATCTTTGCACGGATTGGA
Source organism: uncultured Gammaproteobacteria bacterium (assembly GCA_965231015.1). Classification (GTDB taxonomy): domain Bacteria; phylum Patescibacteriota; class Patescibacteriia; order UBA9934; family CAZDDW01. The sequence goes on along the minus strand of OZ246408.1, from coordinate 878,048 downwards.
AGTTAACATTACAACCAGTGCCCCAAATCATGAACAGGGATTGACTCTGTTTAAAGCCCTGGGGTTCCCATTTAAAAAACAAGACAAATAATTATGGCCACTGAAGCACAGATTGCAAAATCTAAGAAAAATCCGAAGTTCATGACTAGAAAAGTGAACCGATGTTGGCGTTGCGGTCGAAATCGTGGGTATATGCGTGATTTTAAACTGTGCCGTATTTGTTTTCGAGAGCTGGCCAACAAGGGTGAGATCCCTGGAATTAAAAAATCAAGTTGGTAAAAAGGTATGATGACTGATCCTATTTCTGACATGTTAACTCGCATTCGCAATGCTTCCGCAACTAATAAGAAGGAAGTGGCTTTGCCATACTCAAAGTTAAAGTTTGCCATGGCAAAAATTTTAGAGCGCGAGGGATACGTGGGTAAGGTAAGTGAAAAAGAAAGTGGTAGTTTTAAAGAGTTGGTAATTGAGCTTAAGTATAAGGGTAAAGATTCAGTGATTACCAAAATGTCTCGAATCAGCCGACCGGGACGACGGATTTATGCAAAACATAATGAATTGCCACGAGTGCTGTCTGACATGGGAGTGGCCATTATTTCCACACCGAATGGTTTGATGACCAACAAGGAGGCTCGGAAGCGTCATCTTGGTGGAGAAATAATTTGTGAAGTTTATTAATTTGGTTATGTCACGAATTGGAAAACAACCAGTCATGATTCCTGCCGGCGTTGAGGTCAAACTCTCTGACGAAGCTGTTGAAGTTAAGGGACCGAACGGAACTTTGAAGACTGAATTACACCCGGTCGTGAAGGTTGAGCTTCAGGATTTGGAAGAAGGTAAGGCTGTAGTAGTCAACCCGATTGATGCAGGAGACCCGGTAGCTAAAGCTATGTGGGGGACAGTACGGGCTAACATTGCTAATTTGGTCACCGGAGTAACAGAGGGATTTAGCAAGTCTTTAGAAGTTGTGGGAGTTGGATATAAAGTCAATATGAAGGGAAAGGATGTGGTTTTTGATGTTGGTTATTCGCACCCGGTTGAATTTAAGGTACCAGAAGGAATCAATGTAGCGATTGAAAAGAATAACGTAACCGTCAGTGGGGCTGACCGTCAGATGGTCGGAGAAGTGGCTGCTCGGATGCGAAAGATTAGAAAGCCAGAGCCTTATAAGGGTAAAGGTATTAAGTATGCTGATGAGGTCGTTCGCCGCAAGGCAGGAAAGGCCGCTAAAGCAGCTGAATAAAATATGAGTAAGAAAATTGAGAACAAAAGAAAGTTAGCTGAACGTCGCCGGCTTCGAACCAGGGCTAAGCTTCATGGTACTGCCAAGCGACCACGGCTTTCTGTTTTTCGGAGCCTTAAGCATCTTTCTGTGCAAGCGATTGATGACGATGCCCGAAAGACCCTGTTGGCGGTTTCTGACAAGCATTTGCCAGAAGCGGAACGCAAGGGTAAAAAACCAATTCAAGTTGCAGCAGCTTTAGGAAAATTAACCGCTGAAAAAGCTAAGGAAGCCGGTATAAATGAGGCAATCTTTGATCGAGGTAGTTTCAAATACCACGGACGGGTAAAGGCTTTAGCTGATGCAGCTCGTGAAGCAGGACTGAAAATTTAATCCTATGGAAGATAAGAAAAACAATCCGGTGAAGCCGGGTAATAAAAAACGATTCACTGGCAAGCGCAAGCCGCGCCGGGGAAAGCGACACCAAGAACCTCGTGAGTTTGAGCAGAAGATTTTGGATTTAGCTCGAGTTACTCGTGTGACTGCCGGTGGTAAGCGTTTGAGTTTCCGGGCTTGCCTTGTTATTGGAGACCGTAAGGGTCGTGTTGGTGTGGGGTTAGCCAAGGGGGCTGATGTGGCCATTGCCGTTGATAAAGCTTTTCGTCAGGCCAAGAAGACGCTGCTAACTGTACCGCTTATTGATGAAACTATTCCGCACGCAATCGAACACAAGTTCGGAGCTGCCATTGTGCTTTTAAAACCTGCTCCTAAAGGAACCGGGCTTAAAGCCGGTGGAGCTATTCGAGTAGTGTTGGATTTGGCCGGAGTACCAAACGCCGTCAGTAAAATTAAGGGCTGTAACAACAAAATCAACATTGCTAAAGCAACCCTGGAAGCCCTGGAAGCTTTAAAGGTTCCGGAAGGAGTAAAGACAGATTCTGAAAAGAAAGAGAATAAGAAGAAAGCTGCTCCAAAGCCCCGCCCAGCTACATGGCGGGATTCCGCCACGAAGAAGATGGCGGGAAAAAATACTGAAGCCAAGAAACCAGCAGCCAAATCCGTCACTGCTAAATCTAAGGCGGACAAGAAGCCAGTTAAGAAAGAAGACAAGAAGTAAATTTATATGGCCGAAGAATTAAACATGAGTAACCTGCGCCCTGCTAAGGGTGCGAAAAAGACCAAGCAACGAGTTGGTCGTGGTTGGGGTTCTAACCGTGGCAAATACTCTGGTCGAGGAATGAAGGGGCAGCGAGCTCGTTCAGGCGGTAAGTCCGGTTTGAAGTTGAAGGGTCTTCGTGCCATAATGTTAAATATTCCGAAAACAAGGGGATTTAAGAGTCCACACGCCAAAAAGGCCGTTGTTAATGTGGCTGATCTTGGAAAAGGATTCAAAGATGGAGCTACTGTAAATCCGGCCGCCTTAAAGAATAAAGGTTTGGTGAAAGATACCAAGGACGGAGTGAAAGTGCTCGGTAACGGAGAGATTAAGATTAAACTGACCGTGAAAGGATGTCAGGTTTCAGCTTCAGCCCGTGAAAAGATTGAAGCCTCCGGTGGGTCAGTGGTAGCCTAAATTACTAGAACGAAGCTAACTTGCTATGATTAGCCTTCGCAAGATCATCAAAATTCCAGAACTTAGAAATAGTATTCTGTTTGTCATTGCCATGCTGGTAATCTTCAGATTTGCTGCTCACATCCCGATTCCGGGAGTGAATACAGAAGCCTTGCAGTCACTTTTTGAAGGTAGCCAGTTTTTTGGGCTTCTTAATATCTTTTCCGGTGGAACTCTTGATAATTTTTCTGTAGTGGCTCTGGGAGTTGCTCCGTATATTACCTCATCAATTATTTTCCAGCTTCTGGGGATGATTGTGCCTAAACTTGAAGAAATGCAAAAAGAAGAGGCTGGACGAAAAAAAATCAATCAGTGGACTCGTTTGGCCACGGTGCCACTTGCGATTTTACAAGGATACGGATTAATGGCTCTTCTTAATCAGCAGCTTGGTAATGAAGTAGCGTTTGTGGGATTAAACATTATTTCCGCACTCGTGATTATGACCGCCGGAACCATTTTCCTGATGTGGCTCGGAGAGCTTATTAGTGAGCGCAACATAGGAAACGGGATTTCACTTATGATTTTCGCTGGAATTATTGCCGGTCTACCAACTTTCTTCCAACGAACCTTTGTTACCTTTGATGGCTCGGAGCTCTTTACTTTGATTTTGTTCACAGCTGTAACCATAGTCACAATCGTGACCGTGGTGGTGATAAATGAAGGTCAGCGTAACATTCCAATTCAGTATGCCCGCCGTCTTTCAGGTAGTAGGTTGCTTGGCGGGGTGGCTTCACATTTGCCAATCAGAGTAAACATGGCTGGAGTTATTCCTATCATCTTTGCTATTTCTTTGGTACTGTTCCCAACCATGGTTGCCCAGTTTTTTGTGAATGCCGAAACCGAATGGTTACGTTCAGCAGCCACATGGATCATGCAGGCTTTCCAGAATCAGTTGATTTACGGACTCACTTACTTCGGTTTGGTTTTTGGTTTCACTTTCTTTTACGCTTCAGTTGTTTTCCATCCGGATCGGGTGGCTGAAAATTTGCAAAAGCAAGGAGCTTTTATTCCGGGAATTCGGCCGGGTGAACCAACAGCTGATTATCTTGAATGGGTCAAGAACCGAATTTTGATTGGTGGTGCCGTATTTTTGTCTGTTATCGCTGTACTACCGATTGTGGTTCAGCAGTTTACCGGAACTTCACAGCTCGTCATTGGTGGAACCTCAATCCTGATTGTGGTATCCGTGATTATTGACATGATCAAACAGATTGAGGGGCAAATTGCTATGCGAGAGTACGAGTACTAGAATGATAAATGTCAAATGATAAAAACGAGGTTGAAAGACCTTGTTTTTTAGTATAAACTAGCTTCATATGAATAAATTTGTTTTCATGGGGCCGCAGGGGGTAGGAAAGGGAACCCAGGCTCAAAAATTATCAGAAGACCTTGGTATTCCACAGGTTTCAACCGGAGATTTATTTCGAGCTGAAATTGGATCCGGCACTCAGCTTGGCATTAAAGTGCAGGCTCTTATTAAAGATGGTAAACTAGTACCGGATTACATCACAAGTGAAATGGTGGCCAATAGAATCAAGGAAGCCGATGTAGTTAACGGGTATATTCTTGATGGTTACCCGCGTAATATAAACCAACTGAATCAATACTTGGATTTTGATCAACCTGATTTAGCCATCTTGATTGAGCTTGATGAAGCCGAATCTGTGCGTCGGCTGTCTGGACGCAAAATTTGTGGAGGTTGTGGCAAAATTTATCACCTTGATTACAATCGTCCCAAGGTGGCAGATATTTGTGATGATTGTGGCGGGTCTCTGCTTCAGAGGAGCGACGACAAGCCAGAGGCGATTCGCGAACGGTTACGAATTTACCATGAAGATACAGAGCCACTTGTTGAAAAATTTAAGGAAATGGGAATTCTAAAAAAAATTGATGGGTCAGGTAGTATTGAAAATGTTTATAAAAAAATAAAAGCCGCGATTGAATAATATGGCAAAAAGAAAATCAGCAGAAGAAATAACTATTATGCGCGAAGGTGGAGAGATTCTGTCGCGTTCTCTTGAGGCCGCGGCCAGGGCGGTCAAGCCCGGTGTCAAACTGCCAGAGCTTGATTTAGCCGCTACCAAAGCAATGCGTATCGCCGGTGGAGAACCATCGTTTTTACAATTTAGCGGACATCATGATACGGATCCGTTTCCGTCTTCGCTTTGTGCTTCGGTCAATGATGAAATTGTGCACGGGCCGGCTTTGCGAGACATTGAGTTAAAAGATGGAGATATTATTGGGCTTGATCTTGGGTGTAAGTATAAGGGTATGTACACTGATATGGCTGTGACCGTGCCGGTAGGTGAAATAACGGACGAAGCCGAAAAGTTAATTGAAGTAACTCGGGATGCGTTGCACGCCGGGCTTGATGCAGTAAAACCCGGCAATGAAATTGGGGATATTGGTGCGGCCATTGAAAAGTTTGTGGCTCCAACCGGTTTTGGGATTGTACGTTCGCTTGTGGGGCACGGGGTTGGACACGCGGTGCACGAAGATCCGCGCATTCCTAATTTTATTGATCCAAGTTTGCCCAAAATTAAAATGGTAGAAGGAATGTGCTTGGCGATTGAGCCCATGATTACTGCTGGAGATTATCAAATCACAACTCTTGATGATGGATGGACTTGTGCGACAATGGACGGTTCCCTTTCAGCTCATTTTGAGGTAACGGTTGTGGTGACCGCTGACGGGTTTGAGACTTTAACCCCGCAGCCAGAATTATGATTCAATCAATAAAACAACGAAACAAAGAAACAAGCTTGCTTCGTTGCTTCGTTGCTTCTTTGACAGTATGCGCTATCTAGGAATTGATTACGGAGATAAAAAGATTGGTTTGGCGCTTGGGGACGAGGCCAGAGTGGCTGTGCCGCTTGAGGTTGTACGCGTACGGGCGAACGGCCGTTCGCCCGTACAACGAATCGTCGAGATAATCCGAGAAGAACAGATTGATGAGGTTGTGGTCGGAGCTCCGTTGTCGACCGTAGAAGGATGTGTCTCGGAGCAGCTCAAGAAAACCCGCGAGTTTGTTAAAAAGCTTCAGGCCGAGGTCTCGATCCCGGTTCAGGAAATCGATGAGCGTTACACCACCGCTGAAGCAATCCGTTCACAAAAAGAAATCGGAGCTACCGCTGAAGAAGATGCTATCGCAGCAGCGATTATTTTACAGGCTTGGTTTGATGAAACAAAATAAATGTCTACTCTGTTTCGAACCAAAGGAATAGTGTTAGGGAGGCGCGAGCACAGGGAAGTGGATCGCGTCTATTCTGTTTTGACTGAGGACAGGGGCAAACTATCGCTCCAGGCCCGCGGTTCGCGCAAGATGCAAGCCAAGCTCGGTCCGCACTTGGAATCGTTTGCTGTGCTCGATCTGCTCGTAGTACGAGGTCGGGTTTACGACACTGTGGCTGGAGTAGAGCGACTTGCGGCCTATCATCCCATTTGCTCGGACTTGAACAAGATGTTACTAGCTCGACAAGTCTTGCATCTAGTCGATATCGGAACCCGGGCTGAAGAAACTGATCCTGTCCTTTACACTGAACTCACTAGCTGGCTCGAGTTCATCGGATCCATGCCCGAGGTCTCGGCCGAGCGCTCCGGTTACCTGCTGGCAAGTTTCGCCTTGAAACTGCTCGATCTTTCCGGATATCGACCTGAGCTCGGACATTGTATCTCTTGTCGGCGCTCAGTCACGCCAAACACCTTTCGCTGGCACGCCCTCAAAGGTGGAATTGTGTGTGATAATTGTTGCCGAGCTGATGAAGAGCGTTGGTTCTCGGCCCGAGATATATCGGATGAAGCCCTGAAGCTTCTTCGTTTCAGTATCAAAGAAACCCCGGATGATTTACTCAAACCCGCCATCAAGGGTGAGCTCATTCTAGAATTCCATGATCTCGTCGAATCATTGATGGTCTGTCACTTTCCCACTATTCCTGCCACGAGCCTACGAATCGCTAGCCTAGTGGAATAGAGTTGATATATCCCAAATTCGTGCGAATGTGGGATATAGTGTCTTCATACCTCGATTGACATGTAATAAAAAACATGGTAAGTTCGTTTTATAGATAAGACTCCCCATTAATTTAGGTGAGTTTTTATTTATGAAAAACATGACTAAAATAATAAAAGCATTGGCTAATGAGCGGCGGTTATTAATTCTCAGATATTTGAAACAGGAAGGCATGACCACGGTTACTGAAATATCTGAAATTATTAAACTATCGTTTAAATCAACGAGCCGGCACTTGTCGATTTTACGTCAGGTAGGAATAGTGCAAACCGAGCAGGTTCGTCGTGAAATTTTTTATTCAATAAATAAAGAAATACCAATCTCGAGTCGTGTTATAATTGATTTACTTTAAAACTTTTATACCCCAAATTCGTGCGAATGTGGGATAGAATATTGATAACCTATGAAACCATTTTTGATTTTACAGTCACGGCCAGAAGAAGAAGCTTCAAAAGGAGAGTTTGATGCATTTTTAAAGTATGGAGGTCTTGAAGTATTTGACGTCCAGAGGGTTCGGATGGAAAAGATTGGGATTCCAGATGTTAAGTTGGAAAATTATTCAGGAATAATTCTGGGTGGTGGTCCGTACAATATGACGGATAAAGACAGTGGAAGAGATGCTAATCAGAAGCGAGTGATTAAAGATTTGTTTGCCTTGCTTGATCAAGTTGTGGAACAGGACTTTCCATTTTTGGGAGTTTGTCTTGGAGTAGGATTTTTGACAGCTCACGGGGGAGGTAAGGTGTCCAAAGAAGAAGGAGAAGAGGTTGGTGGAGTAACCATTAAAATTAACGAAGACGGAATCAAAGATCCAATACTCGCTGGACTACCAACCGAGTTCCAGGCTTTTGTAGGACACAAAGAAGGTTGTAATTCCTTGCCGGCTGGGGCCGTTCTTCTTGCCAGCTCGAACACTTGTCTGGTACAAATGTTTCGAATCAAACAAAACGTCTACGCTGCCCAGTTTCATCCGGAACTCGACGTTCCTGGAATTGTTGAGCGGATTAATATCTACAAACACGCCGGCTACTTCCCACCAGAAGATGCCGAGCAGTTAATCGAAACAGTGTCCAAAGAAAAAATCGAAGTCCCAATGGAGATTTTGAAAAGGTTTGTGGAGAGGTATACTAAATAATTTGTTCATATGTATATTGAAGGCATGGGTCGGGTTCGTTCAAAACATGATACTGAACTCGATCAACAAGATCAGACTTTTGAAGCTGAGCGTGAGCGCTTCGAACAGATAAAAAAAGAAATTGCAGATAAGGTTGTGGCGGTTGATGCCAAGGAAAAGGCTTTGACCGGACGAGTAGAACAAGATTACGAGAATGAGTCTTTAGTTCCGGTAAAAGAATTGTTCCCAGAATCAGGAAAAGTTTTGAATATTGGGGATCCATGGCAGACTTTGGATCGGGAAGGGGTGACCAATTTAGATTATGAGTCAGGTGATGAAGCGGAGTTTGTTTATACCGAGGAACATTTGGAGAGTAATTTAGAATGGAAGGGTCAACAGATGGAGAGTAAGGCAAAATATTTGGAAGATGCATTTCCAGACCTGGTTCATCAGATTGAAGAAACCTTGGAACAGATACACAACATTGCTGACGCACAAGATCTAGAAAAATATCCAGAGGCTACGGCAATTTTGGGCGATTTACGTCATGCCATTGCTGAATTAAGAGGGCGTGTCGATGAAGAAGCTGAAGAAAGTAATGCTTTGCGAGAACTTTGGTATGATGCAGTTAAACTGGAACGTAGTTTTGCTGACACACATTTGGTCAAAACGGTAATTGAACCGGCGGTTTTGAAAGAGGCGTTGCGCGATAAAGGGTTTGGTCAGGAAAAACAAGAGGATTTAATCCGACGTCTGATCACCGAGCACCGGTTCTTAAAAAAGTATCAGTACGCTGATCTTGTCAAAGCTGCTTTCCCGGCTACACCATTTGAAGACGAATCATTTGATCGATTAGTTGCTTCTTGGTCGTTGTCCACGCACATGTTTCCGAATATGAAAAGTAAAGAGTTTCAGGTGTATTGGGAGGAGATGGATCGGTTGTTAAAAAAGGATGGGGTGGCTTACTTTTGGCCGATATACCGAGGTAGCGAAGGAGAGATGATGACGTCTTTGAAAGAGTATGTAGAAAGCGGCGGCGAGGTGGCCATGATTGATTTTTCGAACAATCGGGCTTCGGTAGTTTTTTTAAATGAGCCAGATTTCAATTTGGATCATGCTGAAACCCTAGTTTTATTTAAGCGTTATCCAAGCGATACAGTGATCGAAAAAGTATTGGGAGCAGTTGAAAGTTGAGAAAATCAGTAATAAATCAATCCACGGGATTTACAGAATAGAACCGAGCTAGTCGTTAGCTCGGTTTTTGGTTGTGGAGTCATCGGTGGTGAAGGGATTGCGTTGGATCTTCTTGGTAATCCCGAAGATTCGAAGGGATACACGGGGGAAGAAGACTAGGGCAATCATGAAAAGGGCTCCGATGATGTAGTTGGCAACGTCCGGAAGATGGTTCTGGGGCTTGATCCAGAAGACGGTGATATAGGCGAGCGCCAGCCAACTGCCATAGCCGATCAGAACAGCCAGGAAAAAGCGACCCAGGCTGCTCGAAAGGGCGCGCTTTTCTTCAGAGCTACATCCACTCATGTCTTTTCTTCCACTATATACGTGATGACTAACTCACCCCCCCAAGGAATTCACCTTGGGGATTTCGTTTTTAATCTAACAAAGAAAAAAACGCGCCGGGCCCTTGAAGACGGGTCCGGCTGGTGATTGAGTGTGTGTTGTTCGTGCCTAGTTCACATACTCCTCGGGCGGGCCGAGCTCGTCGTGGGCTCGGTTTTGCGTTGGGGTTCAGAGTTCGGGATCCGTCTGCTGATCCGGGTTCGAAGATGTGGGCTCGGGCGAGTCAGGCTCGAGCGGCACGAAGCAGATGCGCAGAGCACTGCCTGGTACCCAGTCGCAGACGAACACACGTTCGTCCGCCGGTACGTCTTGAATCTCGTTTGTCGGGTCGTTCATGTTTTCTCCCCGTGTTGATATGAACGCGGGCGGTAGTATAGCACTGGGAGTGATAGATGTCAAGGAAATAACCTTGACAAAGTCGTGATTTTTGCTATGCTGAATTCAGAACTTTTTCCGGGAGAGAGTATGCGTAAAGAAATGTACGTCATCGGTGGGATCTTTGTCATCTTCGTGATCTGCGGGGTGATTGGTCTGATCCACGGCCTGACTCAACCACCACTGTCTGAGGATAACCAGGCTGTGCTCGACGAGCTGGCCGAGGTACACAACAACTTCTACCTGGCCTGTACTTGCGAATACTACGGTACTGACCTCGAAGACCTTCCGACTTCGGCCGAATCCTTGACCCAACGCGATCAGCTGCGCGACCGGCTCCAGTTCACGGACGTCGAGTATGAAGAGTTCGTGCAACGTGCTGACTCCACACGCGAGCAGTTGGTGCTTGCCAGCTGGCATTGTCCGGATAAGCCCCCGGCTTTCACTAAGGCCGACGGTAGCCTGGACTACGAGTACTTCGCGAGGTAGTTGTGCGTCGTCAAGATTGGAAAGATCTAATAATTTCTTGTCTAATCATTGGGGTGTATTTGCTAATCTTGATCGATCCATTCGTGGGAATATTTCTGTGGTATGAGCGCGGACCGAATCCAGACAAGCATGACCAGAAGGTGATACATCTGCTCGCAGACTTACACTACGAACACGAACAGATGTGCAAGTGCATCTTGTGCAGTTCGATGTTCCGAGAATGTTCATCAACGGACCCGATTCTGTTCGAGCGCGATAAACTGCGCGATCGGCTTAATTTGACTGACGAAGAGATCAGTTATTTCGAAGATCATCCCCGACATCACCGTTCCAAGTTGCTCACTAACGACTGGGAGTGTGTCATGGAACAAGACACCTGTGGTAACCCGGTTGATGACTGGGATTTAGACTACTACCTTTGTCGCTAACACAACGTAATCGCGACCTGTTATCATGCGGGTCGCTTTTAATTTGTCAAAAAGAAACGAGCCCTTCAGGAAGGGCTCGGGAGTTAGTGGTAGTAGATTTCGGCCACTGTGGGCTGTCCAGTGCGCCAAGCATGCTCGAGCGGGGATTCGATCAGCTGGACCACCCCTGGCGGTACCCAGATGCCGCTGATCAGCGCAATGGTATCCGCGCAACGCAGGCAGGCCACCATTTTGATGTGGTTTTGATCAATGTCAAAGGTGCGCATGCCCTCCTGAACTTCGAAGTCTTCGCGCAGCGGCACCACGATCCGCACCGGTTCACCAATGAAGATTGACGAATGGCAGATCGGGCACAGCGCGGTCATGGCTTCCAGGCAGCGGTGGCAGTAGGGAGTGGTTTCGTGCTCGGTCCTGAGCGTGACGATGGTGCTGTAGCCATAGGCCTGGATGCGATCACGCCGGTAAGTCCGGTGTCCGCAACGCGCCTGGAAGCGCCGGCTGAACAGGTGTTGCAGTTTGAGCCACAGGTTCATCTTTCCCCCTAGTCCAATCCGCCGTATTCAGCCACCAGCCGTTGGTACTGTTGTGCTGAAATCGGCTGTAGGTTCGTGACCTGACCGGTGATTTGCGCTGGCTGTCCGGCAGACGAGCCCACGGATGTGAACTGGCCTTGCACGTACATATCGTCCTCAGTCTGAGCAGTGAATTCAAGGCGCCAGTAGTCAGCGCGGGAACTGCTCGGCCGCTCGTGCTCGTACACGATCTGGTGTGCCACTCGGCTAAAGCCGTGCTCGCGGATCAGGCTGCTAAAATAGGCGTTCTTGTTCATGTTAGTCCAACCAGTCGTCGATTTTGAAGGAAATGAAGTAATATGACCACTGCGATCAGTATGTGTAAGGCACCGCGAAGCGCTGTTTTCTCCTCTCAAAAATAACTATAGCATTTAAGCTTGGTTTGTCAATTTATGGGCTTGACCAGTGTTCATTTTTCTGCTAGGTTTGAGGCACGATCTTTCGAAGGAGTAGTCATGGAAAAGCGCGAGCAAGAAAATATCTGGGTCAGCCTGGTCGGCGGGCTACTGATTATCGGCATCATGATCGGACTTCCGGTCCTGCACTGCCAAAGCCAGAACCGGCTCGAATGGGCCGAGTGCGTGATCGACACCGAACATGTGAAGTGCATCGAAAACGTGCGCATGTTCATGAACAACACCCGCTTCACCAAGGAGCTGGCGGTCGGACACCCTGAGGCCTACAAGCGCCACTTCCTGACCGAACTTACTCCCAATGCCGACGGCACCTACACTGCCACCTTCAAAGCCGAACAGAGTGGTGAGCTCCAGAATCGCAATCTCGCACTTTGTCCTACTGATCCTTGACCACTCTTTATCCTCACTTCAGAAGCCTTTCGGGGCTTCTTTGTTTTTGCTCTAATTCGAACGAATAGTAAAAACTAGATTGCCTTAAGCTCGTTTGCCAGTTCTTGGCGCAGACCGGACAGGTCATTGAAATTTTTAGTTAGCTCCAGCATTAGCCGGACCTTGACTTCGCGGAGCAAGAGTTGTTGTTCTTTGTTCGGCATAGCATGGCTGTCGCGCAGGTTGTCGCGGATGTCAGCGAGCTTGATGGCCCAAGCCTCGGCGTCAGTCGCGTCAATCAGCCGCGCGATCATTTTGACCCAGCGCTCGTACGAGCCTTCGACCGCGAGGTCGTGCGAAGCCAGATTAACGAGCTCTACCACCCGATCGCCAAACCCGAGCGCTGTTAGCTCGTCCAAACTCACGCCCCCGTCCTCGATCACATCGTGCAACAGCCCGGCCAGTTGCACCTCACCGGAAAACCCGTGCCTCGCCAGAATATCCCGCACATTGAACGAATGCGTGCAGGCCGGCTTGTCCATGCCTTTGCGCGTGCCCGTAATCCGCTCGCGCACCAGTTGTTCAGCTTGCTCCATCATACGCGGGCATTATGGCACATTCACCCAATACTAACAGTTATATTATTATTCTATCGAATAGGAAAATTTTCTCACCTAAACCATCTCGGGTTTCCTTAATCTTCATCCCCACTTGATAGTTCGAGAGACCGGATTGTTTTAAGCGAAGCACCAATGAGACCTTGAAGGTCTCCATACATCCCAGACGTATTAGTGATTACACGTTCAATTTCTTTTTCACGCTTCTTCCATGTGCGCTGTATGGAACGCTTTTCGGTTTCAAGATCCGACTGCATGCCTGTGAATGCAGAAACGATGTTTTCTACACGGTTTCGGAATTCGCTTCCGGATAAATAGTTATAAAGAAGCTCCATTTTTTGATCCTTACCCACTAACGACTGCTTAACTTGTGAGATTTCAACAACGCTGTGGCGTAGCACAGACGCCAAAGACGCAGCTGAGCGATATTTGCACACCCATACTCCGTCGACATATCCAAAATCATCGATCCCATCAGGTAATGCTTGAGAAACTAAGATACATGCATCAGCCTTAACAGACGCCTGGTCATCCTTGAGTTTTTTCACCCAGCCACCATTCCATGCCCTAGTATTTTTTGATTCCCAGAGAATCGTACCAGCTTCTTGACCAAGGTCGGTTCGTATGCGATGCACCAAGTCAGCTCCTTTAATTCCAGTCGGGACATCCTCGATGGTATCAATAGGGAAAATATTCTGCAGCTGAATCTTCAGGCCATCTTCTTGCACGTCACCTTGGATTTGCATGGAGCCTTGTTCACCTTTTCGTTTTAGATCCACAATCGTTTTGTTCATTTGGGCAATCTGTTTGTCCTTTTCTGCAACCTTAAGCCGACTCTCTTCTGCAGCAGCTTTTCTCACATCTTCAGCAATTTTTTCTCGTTCAGTATCCATTTTGCGTTCAAACTCGAGCTGGAGGTTTTTTTCTCGCGCTTCAATTTCACGTTTTTGCCTACGAAGCTCTAACTCGGCCTCCTTCATAGCTTTCAACTCCTGTCCCTTTTCTTCATTGGCTTTTTGGAGATCCTTGAGTTGAAGATCAAGCACTTTTGTAGCCTCATCTTTCGCTTGCTTGGCAATTTCCGCTCGCTCCTTTGCTACACGGGCATCAATTGTTTTTTGCAAATCCTCCTGCTGTTTAGCAAATTGTGTTTCTTTTTGGGCAAGCTCAGTCCTCTTGTCCTGAAGCTCTGCGTTCATTTCCTTGCGAAGCTCAGCATGAATTTTTCCTGTAAGCGCTTTATTTAAGGGGATTTCTGCGCTACACTCAGGGCAAATTATAGTTTGTTCGGTCATATTATTTGAGTATTTACTTGACAATTAATTAGCCTTTTGGTATTATCACAATCAGTAATCTTTGTCAAACTCTGAATAAGATATGCAACATATTGCGCCAGAAAAATTAGCACTTCTCAACATCGGGAAGATCAATGGATGGATAGAATCATCGCAATTTGCGCTATTAATGCGCTATTCTTTGGCTAAATTAGCTTTTACACAGCAAATAATTGATGAGAATCATGGTCAGCTACCAGTGACTGAATCGCGGTTTATCACTGCCTTTATTAAACCGACGAAGGTCAGAGAAGATTTTTTAGACGCCATCGCTTCACTGCATCGTCAGATCTTTTCGCAAAAAGAGACATATAATTACCAGCCGGGTGAATGGCGTTCCCAAGATAAACAGAAGGCACTGCAAAGGTTGTTAGTCAAGCACAACTCGAAAGATAATATTTTCGAAAGCGCTATCCAGTTATATCAGAATTTTTTACAAATATCGCCATTTCATAAAGGCAATGAACTAGTGGCAGATTTGATTGCCAACATGTATCTTGTCGAACGAAGTGTTCTCTTGGCCCCCATTCTTATATTTTCACGGATGCAGAACAACACCCATGACCCAAATCAACAAGTTGCGGAACAGACAGAATTAATCATCAGTCTACTTCACAACATCAGGACACTAGATGGAAAATATAAGGAGCGGACGAATGGCTTTGCCAAACAACGCAAAGATCTTTTTCAGGGTCTGTTACCATGTATGATGGAAAAGCCGCAGTTTACCATCAAGGAACTTCAGAATAGCTATCAAGAGAAAAGTACTTACCAGACGATCAATGAATTGTTTAAGGAGCTTGTAAAACTTAACGTTCTCAAAGAGGTGACCGGAAAAGATAGACATAGAGTTTTTCATCTCCATGAGTACACACAACTATTCAAACCACTTATATGAACAACTTCAAAGAAAAAGCACAATTAATTTGGAATATCGCTGACATTCTTCGAGGTGGCTGGAAGCAGCACGAGTACCAAGATGTAATTCTCCCTTTGGTCGTGATTCGACGTTTGGATTTGTTGCTTGCACCAACCAAGAAGGCTGTACTTGAGCAATACAACGAGCTCAGTGGAGAAATTAATGATCTTGACCCAATCCTGAAAGCAACCAGTGGAGTTGGATTTTATAATATCTCAGAATATGATTTTAATAATTTACTTGAGGATCCATCGGGTATTGCACAAAACTTTCGTGATTATCTGAGCAAGTTTAGCGAAAACATCACTGACATCATTGAGAAGTTTGACTTTGACCGCCAGCTAGATCGCCTAGAAGGTGGTAATCTGCTTTACGAAATTATCAAAATCATCAACAAGGTTGATCTTCACCCGGACCGAGTGGACAATCATGAGATGGGTTCAATCTTCGAAGAGCTTATTCGAAAGTTTGCCGAACAATCTAACGAAACCGCGGGAGAACATTACACTCCACGAGATGTTATTAAAGTCATGGTTGAAGTCCTCTTCGCCCCTGACCAAAAAAAACTTCAAAAAGAACATCTGATTAAAACCATTTACGACTGTGCCTGTGGTACTGGTGGAATGCTCTCGGTTGCCAAAGATCATATTAAGAAAGATATCAAAAGTAACGCTGACATTTATCTTTACGGTCAAGAATTGAACCCGGTTACCTATGCCATGTGTAAGGCGGATATGCTGATTAAGGGTGAAGATCCGAATAATATCAAAGGCGGAGAAAAGGATCATTCCATCGCCTCCACCCTCTCTAATGATCAGTTTTTCAGTAAAGACTTTGACTACATGCTCACCAACCCTCCGTTTGGTATAGATTGGAAAAAAGACAAGCAAGTAATCGAGCGTGAAGAAGAACGTGGATACGCCGGTCGTTTTGGAGCTGGTACACCGCGGGTTTCTGATGGTCAGTTGTTATTCCTACAACACCTCATTTCAAAAATGCGACCCGAGCACGAAGGCGGATCGCGTCTGGGCATTGTCTTCAACGGGTCACCACTCTTCACTGGAGATGCGGGTAGCGGAGAAAGTGAAATCCGACGCTGGATTCTAGAGAACGATTGGCTAGAGACTATCATTGCCTTGCCAGATCAACTTTTCTTCAATACAGGTATTCCAACCTATCTCTGGTTTATAACAAACCGAAAGCCTGACGAGCGCAAAGGCAAGGTGCAAATCATTGACGCTCGAGGCATGTCTGAAAAGATGCGCAAAAGTCTTGGCAACAAACGCAATGAAATCACCGAAGAAGACAGAAAAAAGATTGTTGAGCTATATTCAAAGTTTGAAGAGAATGAATACTCAAAAATCTTCAACAACGAAGGTTTTGGATACCGTCAGATTACAATCGAACGCCCACTAAGGCTCAATTTTCAGGTAACTCCAGAACGTGTTGAAGCGCTAAAAGAGGAGCAGGTTTTTCAAAAGCTGGCTACTTCGAAGAAAAAAGGCGATAAAGGCAATGAAGAAATTGAAGCCGGAATTAAGCTTCAAGACAGCATCATTTCAGCACTTAGCGAGATGTCCACTGAGTTATTTAAGAATGGAAATGAATACATAAAATTGCTTGAGGGTATATGGAAAAATAACGATCTCAAATTACCCGCTCCGCTTAAAAAGGCAATCGTTAATGCTCTTTCCGAGCATGATGAAACAGCGGATGTCTTTTTGGATAGCCAAGACAAGCAGCAAGCTGATTCGAGTTTACGCGATACGGAAAATGTTCCACTGAATCAAGATGTTAACGACTATTTTGAAGAAGAAGTAAAACCTTATGTTGCTGATGCATGGATTGATGAAAGTAAAAAGGATCACAAGGATAATAAAGTCGGAAAAGTTGGCTACGAAATCCCGGTAACACGATTCTTCTACAAGTATGAAGCCCCACGATCACTGGATGAAATTCAGAAAGATATCGAGCAGGTCGAATCAGAACTTAAGTCATTGATTGATCAGATGTAGGTATGGAAAAATTACACAAGGACATTCTAAAGGTGTTAGTACGAGATGATATGAAGATTACTGTTTCTAATCTAAAAAAAGCCTTGCTTGATAGAGGGTATAAAGAAGATGTAAGAAAACATGTTGACTATTTCAAATCCCGTGTCGCTCATGCCTGTGATACATTGGAGTCACAAAATTTCATAATTAAACAGAACGGTAGAAGCGGTGGCGGAATTCCAGGGATTTACGTTGGAATAACAAATGCAGGTAGAAGTGAGCTCAAAATTAAATATCGTCTTTGGCGTTGGGTTAAAAATGATTTCCAAGCAGCTCTAGCTATCCTGGCCCTGCTCATTGGTTTACTGGCGTTTTTCGGTCTTGATTGGAATTGGTTTGTAAATTTGTGGCAATAAATATGAAATACACATTACGAGACAAAAAGGAGATGAAAAATTCAGGTGTTGAATGGATTGTGCATATTCCAAATGACTGGATTTTTAAACCATTAAAATTTGTCATGTGGGCAAGTGATGAACGCGTTAAAGATCACCCTGATTTTGAGCTTGCGTTATCTGTATCAGGGTATCGAGGAGTTGAGCCCAGGAATGTGACAACAAATGACGGTCAATTAGTCTCAGAAGATAATAGTAACTATCGCATTGTTCATAAGGGTCAACTTGTCGTTAATACTATGTGGTTGAACTTTAAAGGACTAGGAGTTTCAGCCCTTGACGGATACGTTAGCCCGGCCTATCAGAGTTACTATTTAAGTAATAAGATCGAGAGTCGTTTCGCTCACTATTTATTACGTTCATATGAGTATGTTCAAAAATATACCAGCCTACTTTATGGGGTTCGACCAAATTCACTTCAAGTAAAACGACATGATTTTGAACGACTCGGCGTTCTGCTTCCATCAGCAGATCAACAAAAACGCATTGCAGATTTTCTTGATGAAAAAACGGCCGTGATTGATGAGGTGGAGAAAAAGAAAAAGAAGCAGATCGAGCTTCTGAAAGAAAAACGCGCGGCTTTGATTACGCAAGCTGTTACAAAAGGCCTGGATCCGAATGTGAAGATGAAAGATTCGGGTGTTGAATGGATTGGCGAGATGCCAGAGGGGTGGGATGTCCAAAGGCAAAAGGATTTCATTAGCACTCACTTTGGTGGAACATGGGGTGATGGTGAAGCGACTGAAGAAACTGGAACATTATGTGTCCGAGTTGCTGACTTTGTTTATACAAATCTTAGATTAAAGCCTGAGGGTTACACTTTCCGAGATGTAGCGAGGAATCATCTTAGCTCAAAAAAACTGCAGCTTGGTGATCTATTACTTGAGAAGTCTGGAGGTGGAGAAAAGACACCAGTTGGCAGAATTGTCCAGTTTGATTTGAACAACACCGCAGTAAATTCAAATTTCATTGAAACTATACGATTAAATGATTCTGTCGACTCAAAGTACTTTACATATCTCAATAGAGCTATGTACGTTAAAGGAGTCAATAAAAAGTTCATAAAGCAGACAACTGGTATTCAGAATCTAGATGTCAAATCATATTTTACGGAATCAATACCTGTACCCAGTACGTCTATTCAAAAAAACATTGCATATTTTTTAGATAAGAAAACATTGGAGATTGATAGAGCTATCAAAAAAATCCAAAAGTCGATCAGGTTAATTCAAGAATACCGCTCGTCGCTGATTTCGCACGCGGTGACTGGGAAGATTGTTGTGGAATAATATGGCCCAAGAAACCGTTGATACAATTCAATTAGTAACACAATGGGCGACTATTGCTTCTTTTGGGATTGCTGCAGCCACAGCATTTATCTCAGTTGTTACTTATTGGATTAGCTGGAATCGAAAACGGATACAATGGCACAGATTAAAAGAAGTGATCAAAGTTGAAATCAGAACTCTATATTTTGCAAGCCTTGAAGATATTGTTAATCTAGGACAAGTAATGTCAGATCTCAAAGAAGCGACAAAGGGCTTCAAACCTTTTCCAAAATATCTAAGCAAAATTTACAACGCACCAAACTTAAAGCGCATTCTAGCAAGTGGTCAATATTTAGATTTATTTTATACCATTGAAGAGCAAAGCCAAATCAGTACAATTGTGCTAGATATTGAACAAATTGAAAAATATGATAAATTTGGTTTGCAACACAACAACCAAGAAGTACAAGAGCGATTTTTAAAGAAGCGATTAGCTCAACTGCGTTATGACTTAATCGCTCTGAGTCTTATGACAAAATGGATCGATTTGTCGATTATGCCAAAGGAGTTAGTGGGAGACACTAGAATTGGTGAAGGTAAATACAAACAATATCGTGAACTACAAAAACTTGAAGAACAATCCTTAGAAGTATTAACTGCTCATTGTCCAGAAAAAGCTATCAGATGTCAAAACCAAGACTTTACTTGGATGGATGAGAAATAATTATGACTACTAATATCAAAGAAATTGGGTTTGAGGAATTTATTGAGGAGTTCCTCACGGAGGAAAATGGGTATCAAACTCGGCCGGCGAGTGCATACATGAAGAATGTCTGTATGGATCCGGAACTGGTTTTAGAATTCATTGAAAATACACAATCAGAAAAATATGGACGCCTCCTGGAAATCCACGGGGACCAGATCAATGATAAAGTTTTCAATCGTTTAGATAAAGAGATTCGAGAACGTGGAACCTTGGATGTGTTGCGGAACGGATTTTCCGATCATGGACAAAAAATTGACTTGGCCTACTTCAAGCCAAACTCCGGTATGAATCCGGAAAGCCAGCGACTGTATGACGCAAACATCTTTAGTGTTATGCGTCAGGTTCATTATAGTGATCAGAATGAGAATTCTATTGACATTGTTTTGTTTTTGAATGGTCTGCCAATTTTTACAGTTGAACTCAAAAATCAATTAACCGGTCAGACCGTTAAAAATGCCGTGCAACAATATCGAGTTGACCGAGATCCAAAAGAGCCCTTGCTACGGTTCAAACGATGCTTGGCTCATTTTGCTGTAGACACGGATTTGATATACATGACAACGGAGTTGAAGGGGCTAAAAACGTTCTTTCTCCCATTCAATAAAGGTTATCAAAACGGCGCGGGTAATCCACCGGTTGAAAATGGTTATAAAACCTCATACTTATGGGAGGATGTTTGGACACGCGATAGTGTTTTAGAGTTGATAAAAAAGTATATTACGATCCAAATTGAAGAAAAGGAAGACGACAAAGGGAAAAAATACAAGACAGAAACTCTAATTTTTCCACGTTATCATCAACGCGACACGGTTCAAAGGCTTATTAGTGATGCTCAGGAAAATGAGTCAGGCCAGAATTATTTGATCCAACATAGTGCCGGCAGTGGGAAAAGTAACACTATCGCTTGGACGGCTCATCAGTTATCCGAGCTCTACAACGAGGACAATATAAGAATTTTTGATACCATCCTTGTTATTACTGATCGACGAGTGCTTGATAAACAGCTTAGAGATATAATCAAACAGTATGAGCAGGTTCAAGGTGTGGTAAAAGCGATCACAGAAAATTCAACCGAACTAAAGGAAGCATTGGAATCCGGTGAGCAGATTATTATTACCACGCTTCAGAAGTTCCCGTTTATTATCGACACGATTGAAAATATTCCCGGAAGGAATTTTGCGGTATTGATTGACGAAGCTCATTCTTCGCAATCCGGAGATCAGGCGGCTCAGCTGCGCGAGGTGTTGCAGACTGATAGTTTGGATGAAGCGGAAAATCAGGAAGAGTCATTTGCCCCTGAGACAACGGAAGACAAAGTGATTAAGAAGCTGCGGTCACGTAAAGTAAAGACCCCAAATATTAGCTTTTTTGCCTTTACAGCTACATCAAAGCAACGGACACTGGAGTTGTTCGGGACAAAGAATCCACTAGACGGAAAATACTATCCGTTTAGCTTGTATTCAATGAAACAAGCGATTGAGGAAGGCTTTATTTTGGATGTTCTAAAAAACTACACAACCTATAAGGCGTACTTTAATTTAATGAAGTCTATTGAAGATGATCCAGAGTTTGAGAAGAGCAAAGCACAACGACTTTTAATTGGGTATGTCGAGAAGCACGAACATGCCATTGGAAAGAAAACCGAGGTAATGATTGAGCATTTTAATAATCGAATTGCCAAACAGATTCATGGTAAGGCTAAGGCGATGGTAGTAACAAAGTCACGGCTGCATGCCGTTCGATACAAGCAGGCTTTTGATAAATATCTTGCTGAGCATAATTATCCTTTTAAAGCACTGGTTGCTTTTTCTGGAACAGTAAGAGATGGTGGTGCCGAATACACGGAAGCTCAAATGAATGGCGTACCTGACCAAGCAACAGCCGAGGAATTTAAGAAGAATAGTAATAAGTTCTTGATTGTGGCTGAAAAATTTCAAACCGGTTTTGATCAGCCATTGTTAGATGTAATGTACGTTGATAAGAAATTGAGTGGTGTAGGGGCAGTTCAGGCTCTGGGAAGATTAAACCGTTGTCGGGCCGGCAAAGAAGAGGTTTTTGTTTTAGATTTTGTGAATGAGATGGATGAAATTAAAGAGGCGTTTCAGCCGTACTATATCACCACTGTTCTTTCTGAAGGTACAGATCCGAACTTATTGCATGATCTTGAGCGCGATTTGTACGCTTTCAAATTATTTACCGAACATGAAGTGTCCGGTTTGGTTGATGATTTATTAAAGAATCAAGGTCCG
The DNA here is from genome assembly GCA_965231015.1 of uncultured Gammaproteobacteria bacterium. Classification (GTDB taxonomy): domain Bacteria; phylum Patescibacteriota; class Patescibacteriia; order UBA9934; family CAZDDW01. Next base: position 856,262 of record OZ246408.1, on the reverse strand, counting down.
GATAAGATAAATGCTGCTCTGGACATTGTTGTTGAGCGTTTCGAGGATGAGACTGATGAATTGCGGGATGATTTCAAAAAGAAGTGTAAAGAATTCGTGCGTCGATTTGCTTTTGCAGCACAGATCATTCCATATGAGAGTAGTGAGTTGGAGAAACTGTTTATGTTTACCAAGTTACTCGCCAAGAAGTTGCCCAAGGTGAAAGAAGAACTTCCTACAGAAATTCTGGAAAGTGTGGATATTGAATCATATAAATTATTGGAACAAATCAAGGGTACAATCCAGTTGGATTCAGAAGATGGTCAACTTGAACCAATGAACAATGGGGATACAAAAAAGAAGATTGAAGAAAAAGAGTCTTTGTCAGCGATCGTTAAAGAGATGAATGACCGGTTTGGAACTGAGTTTACAGCTGAGGATATTGTTGATATCGGTCGCATTGCAGAGAAATTAGTAAGTGATATTTCTGTACAGGGAGCAATTAAGAATAATTCTGTGGATGCTGCTAAAATTAAATTTGATCAGGTGTTACAGAATGAGTTGATTAACATGTTTAAGCAAAAAATGGATTTTTATAAAAAGCTTGATAAGAATCCGGAGTTGAAAACGTTCTTTGGAGAGCGGATGTATAGTCATGTACGTAAGGAAGTAGTTAAACAGTGAGTTATGGATGGGAGGGATGAGTGTAACCGCGAATAAATTTTAACGCTAAAGGTTAAACAGGTAAAATCGGGGTCAGGGGTTGAGTTCGATCCGATGGCGCACGCCAACAAGTTGGCTGGAGTGAAGAGTCCCCAAAGTATATTTGCAAATCCGTCTAAAATAAGCTAAGCTGATCCTATAAAATATTTTTTTTTCGGTTATATGAGTATGAAAGAAAGACTCGCAGCTATGCGAGCCAAACAGGAGGCTGGGGACTCCAGAAAGGCAGAGGCGGCTGCTGAACAAGCCAAAGCTGAAGAGCGAGGAGAACTTCAGGCCGAACGTGAAGCTGTTGAAGCGGAGCTTATGAAGGTAGAAGCCAGAGCAGCAGAAGCTAGTGAAGCTATTGCCGAAGCAGAAGCGTTCGCAAAAGAAATGGGAGAGAACCTTGATCCCGAAGCTGCTGCCGAGATTGATGCTATTAAAACTGAGGCTACAGAAGCCACTCAAAAATTTGAAGCATTACAAGTTGAGGTAGTCAGGATTGATGCCGAGATTAAGGCTCTTGAAGAAGATGAGGATATTGAGGTTGCTGAAGAATCTGAGGAGACAGAAGAAGCAGGGGAAACAGAAGAGCCTGCTGCAGAGACACAAGAAGCTTCTGGGTTACAAGACTCTATAGATAATATCACCAATGGGTTGCAAGACGTTTTAGATGATCCGGCAACAAACATTCCTGATAGTTTTCGACAGCATCTTGTTGCATTAAAGGACGGGGTGCAAAATCCTGACGAAGATTGGAGTAGTGCGTTATCTAAGTCAAGATGGGAAAGTAAAACACAACCTAGTGAGTTTATTTCTTCGCGCGGAGAACAATCTAGACGAAATATTGAGGATATAGCAGGTTCAGGTACAATTGAACAAACTGCAGCAATAAGCGGTAAAGAAGACGCAAAAGATTTAGTTGATGTTACATTAGAAGCATTTAAAGCAGAAGCAGATAAACGAATAGAAAGTGAAAAACCCAAAGCAGCTCAAGTGATGGATCAGATTCTAGAGAATATCCCTGCTGGACGAGAACGAAAAGTATTTAAAAAGAAACTAGCAGAGGCAAACCTTAATGACCCAAATATTGATGAGGCAACACGAAAGCAAATATTTGATCAAAGAAAAAAGATTTTCGAGGCAGATGGGGTGAGTATTAAGGATTTTGATGAGAAACATGGAGGATCAACAGAAGACGCACTAAAGAGCGGGATGTCATTTGGTTATAGCGTAGCCGAATCTGTACCCGGTCAGAAGGAAATGGTTGATAAAATTGATGAATGGGCAGACAGAGTCAGTGAAATAAAAGATGAAGTGAAAACAGATATGGCCGACACTCTTATGCGTGAAGCAATAATTTATAAAACAGAACTACGAAAAGCAGAAGCATCCGAAGATCGACAGCAAGTTATTAACGCTGTTCAACAAATACAAGAAAATTTAGGTGAACAAATCAAGCAATACGCTTCTGCTCAAGAGAACAAAAGGCAAACAGAAACATAATCATTTCAACTATAGTGACACAAAAACACCTCGCTTACGCGAGGTGTTTTTGTGTCACTATAGTCCAAGTTGTTTCCTGATTTTGGCAATTTTACCGGCATCATCAGTTGATATTGCTTTGGCTTTCGAATCCCGAGCTCGTTTTCTAATGTTATTAAATTGGGTTTGCAATTTTTTGAGCTGAACCTCAATTTCTTTAAGCTTTTTCTTGTATTGGATCTCTTCCTTTGTTTTCATAGTTCTTTTATCTTATCGTAGTCATTATAGGACATTAGGCCTAATTTTGGAAGAGCTTGATCTGTTGGTAAGTGGATTTGCAAATCCCTCTAAAATAAGCTAAAATAGCGCTAGTTATTGTTTATGAATGTATCAGAAATTAGCGCTAAAATTAGCCAAAAAGTCACCCTGAAAGGGTGGGTCTATAATTTCCGTTCCAGCGGGAAGATTTTCTTTTTGCAATTCCGTGATGGAAGCGGCCGGGTTCAGGTTGTTTACACCAAAGATTCCGTGAGTCCAGAGAAGTGGGAAGCACTGCAAAGTCTCAGGAACGAATCATCTGTAATCGTTGAAGGAACGGTTAAAGAAGAACCGCGAGCTCCGTCCGGTGTTGAACTTGATGGTACAGGAATTGAGATCGTTCAACTTGCTACAGACGACTATCCGATCAGCAAAAAAGAACACGGTCCGGATTTCTTGTTAGAGAACCGGCATCTTTGGTTGCGTAGTAAAAAGCAGTGGGCAATTCAGCGGATTCGCAACACCGTTATCAACGCAACCTATGAGTACTTGAATAACAACGGTTATATAAAGATCGACTCACCAATTCTTACTCCATCAGCTTGCGAGGGAACAACTGAACTTTTTGGACTCGAGTATTTTGACGAAGGCAACGCCTATCTCTCACAATCCGGTCAACTGTATCTCGAGGCCGCGATTATGAGTTTTGGAAAATGTTTTGATTTTGGTCCGGTGTTCCGGGCTGAAAAATCTAAGACTCGCCGACATTTAACTGAGTTTTGGATGATGGATGTTGAAACCGCTTTTGTTGAACATGATGAAAACATAAAGATTCAGGAAGAACTGATCTGTCACATCGTGGCCAAGGTTCTCGAGATCAATGAACCAGAGTTAAAGATTCTTGATCGAGATATCGAAGCTTTGAAAAAAGTTCAAGCTCCGTTTGTGCGTATGACCCATGCCGAAGCAGTGGCCAAGTTGCATGAGCTTGGTTCAGATATAAAAGAAAACGATGACCTGGGTGCAGACGATGAAACAAGGTTGACTAAAGAATTTGATAAACCGATTTTTATTGAAAAGTATCCGGCCGAGGTAAAGGCTTTTTATATGAAGCGTGATCCGGCTGATCCGTCACGTGCGCTTTGCGCTGATTTACTGGCACCCGAAGGATACGGCGAAATAATCGGCGGCAGTCAACGTGAAGACGATTACGATACTCTGCTCGAGCGTATCAAGGAACATAACTTGCCGGTAGGTGACTTTAAGTGGTACTTGGATCTACGCAAGTATGGCTCGGTTCCGCACTCGGGATTTGGTTACGGCTTAGAACGGATCATAACCTGGATCTCGGGCATAGAGCATGTGCGCGAAACAATCCCGTTCCCACGATTAATAAACAGAATCAGACCGTAATATGTCTCGTAATCTAAACGTTGAAACCTCAAAGTTGATTAACGAAACCGTGACCATTGATGGTTGGGTGAACGCCCGCCGTAACATGGGTAAGATCGTGTTTTTGGACATGCGCGACCGTACCGGAATTGTGCAGGTCGTGGTGGTGCCAAATGAATTGGACGATGCGTCCAAGGAACTCGTAGATGAGATTCGTCCTGAGTTTGTGCTCGGAATCACGGGTGTTGTCCAAGAGCGTGGAGAAAAGCAAAAGAACCCGGACATGGCCACTGGAAACGTTGAAATTTTGGCTAAATCTATTGAAATTTTGGGGAAGTGTGAAACTCCACCGTTTGAGATTGATAAAGATTCTAAGCCAGTGAATGAAGAACTTCGCCTGAAACATCGATATCTAGATCTACGCACCGAGCGCATGAACAAAAATATCCGTCAGCGTGATCGATTGGTCCACTGGTTCCGAAATTATTTGCACGAACAGGACTTTATTGAGATCGAAACTCCGCTCTTGACGGTTAGTTCTCCTGAAGGAGCTCGCGACTATGTTGTACCGTCGCGCATGCACCCGGGAAAGTTTTATGCTTTGCCACAGGCTCCACAACAGTACAAGCAGTTATTAATGGTGGCCGGAATGGAAAAGTATTTTCAAGTGGCACGCTGTTTGCGTGATGAAGATGCTCGCGGGGACAGACAGCCGGAACACACCCAGCTCGACATGGAAATGTCGTTTGTTGACCAAGACCAGTTGCTAGAATTCACAGAACAGATGGTTACTAAAATGGTGAACGAGCTCTATCCTGAAAAAACTATTACTGAAAGTCCATGGCCGAGTATTCCGTACAAGGAAGCCATGGAAAAGTACGGAACTGACAAACCGGATCTGCGTAATGATAAAAATGATCCAAATGAACTGGCTTTTGCTTGGATTGTAGACTTTCCATTTTATGAAAAAGACGATGATGGGAAAGTTGATTTTGGACACAATCCGTTTTCCATGCCACAAGGCGGTATGGAAGCCTTGAACTCGGCTGACCCGTTTAGTATCTTGGCTAATCAGTTCGACATGGTTTGTAATGGATACGAAATGTGTTCAGGGGCAATCCGTAATCATGATCCGGAAATTATGTACAAGGCGTTCGAGATTGCTGGATACGGTAAGGACGTGGTTGAAGAAAAGTTTGGTCACATGCTTGAGGCGTTCAAGTATGGCGCCCCACCACACGGTGGGCTGGCTCCGGGGGTTGATCGCTTGCTTATGATCTTGGAAGGGGAAGACAACATTCGCGAAGTAATGGCTTTTCCAAAGAATAGTGAAGGAGTGGAATCAATGACCGGAGCGCCGACCGAGCTTGATGAAGATCAATTATCAGAAGTTCACATTCAAGTAATAAAGGATAAAGGATAAAGTAAACCATGGGGTTTGAATTCAAATCAGAAGCTTTTTCCGGCCCGCTTCACTTATTGCTCGAGTTGATCGAAGCCGAGGAGCTGTCCATTACGGAAGTCTCACTTGCGCGTGTAGCGGACGATTATTTGGAGTACGTGAACGCTCAGGAGGTGCCTCCGGAAGAGTTGGCAGATTTTTTAGTGGTAGCCTCGCGTCTTCTTTATATAAAGTCCAAAGCGATTTTACCGGACGTAGATTTTGAAGAAGAGGAAGAAGGGAATTTGGCTGAACAGCTTAAGATGTACCGCAAATTTGTCGAGGCTTCGGCTAAACTATACGCTGTATATCAAAATAAAGAAGTCAGTTTTGCTCGTTCAAAGCCGTTGAAGGTAGCCAAGACTGAATTTGCCCCACCACAAAAATTAGAGGCAAGTGCTTTTTCCGAAGCCATGCGCTCGGTCATTAAACGATTAGAACCGTTTTTGGCGCTCAAGGAAGCCAGTATGCGCAAGGTGGTTTCGGTTCAGGATCGGATTCGCAACATTCATGACGTGCTCATCAATCGGGCCCACCTGAGCTTTAGCGAGATTTCTAGTGGTGGAAATAAAGTTGACGTGGTGGTGAATTTTTTGGCTTTACTTGAATTGATGAAGCAACGCGTGATATCTGTGGCGCAAAGCGATGCTTTTTCTGACATTACCATTAAACGAGTTGAATAATATGTCCCTGATTGGAAAAATTGAAACCGTTTTATTTTTAGCAACCCGGCCAATTGATCTTAATAAGCTGGCCAAACTGGTAGAAGCCGAAACAGATGAAGTGAAACAGGCTCTTGAGCAATTGACCGCACGTTACACAAAAGATGAATCCGGACTAGGTTTGATTGTTAACGAAAACAAGTATCAGCTGGTTAGCAATTCGAAGTATGGTGATCTGGCTGAAAGCCTGACCAAAGAAGAGGTAACCGGCGAGCTGACTAGACCGTCGCTTGAGACCCTGACTATTATTGCTTACCGAGGGCCAATCACCAAACCCGAGATTGAACAGATCCGCGGAATTAATTGTTCTGTGATAATCCGTAATTTATTAATGAGAGGACTTATTGAACAGCGAGATGATGCCACCCGTCTTCAACCGGTCTATACCCTTACCAATGATTTTATTCGGCATCTGGGACTTGGTTCAGTTGAGGAGTTGCCGGACTTTGAAGAATTATCAGTCCATGAAAGCCTTGAACAGGTTTTGGACGGAACCGAATAATTATGATTTACCGCGCTTTGTTACAAATTGTTCTTACGGCCAGCATGGTAAACTTCATGCCGGTTGATGCTACTCAAATTGAGGCAAATGCAGGATTACCGATAGCCGGAGGACGGGTGCCATCATCGATTGAGTTGACCCGGCATGTTCTTGATAATGAGCTTCCGGTACACGAAATTACTGCGGTGGCTCCGACCAAGACACGCATGAATAGTTTAGGAATAGTAACTTCAGCACAAAGTGCTATTGTGTTTGACAAGGCTAGTGGGACCACACTCTACGCCAAAGATCCACTGCAGGTGCGCTCCATTGGCAGTATTACAAAATTAATGACCGCCTATGTTGCCTTGCAAAATGGGCTTGATCTTGAGGCTGAAGCAGCGGTGCGTGACATCGATGTTCGACTTGGTGGGCATGATTACTTAGTGATCAACGATGAGGTGAAGGTGCGAGATTTATTGCACGCGAGTCTGATTGGTTCGGATAATTCGGCCACCATGGCTTTAGTGCGCCTGACCGGTCTTTCCCTTGATGATTTTGTGGCCGGTATGAACAACAAGGCCGGGGAATTAGGGATGACTGAATCAGCTTTTGCTGACCCAACCGGCCTAAGTCAAGACAATCGATCAAACACCCACGATATTATCCGTTTATTAGAAGCGGTTCTTGAAGAGCCGGAAATTTATGGAGCAGTTACAAAGCCTGAAATTCAATTCACCTCAACCTCGGGTCGCAACTATACTATTCCGACCACGGACGATTTACTCACCAGTTTCCTTAACGAAGAACCGTATAAAATCATCGGAGGCAAAACCGGATATTTACCGGCGGCCGGATATTGTTTGGCTGTTCGAGTGCAAGAAAATAGTAAGCATGATTTGTATGTGATTGTTTTAGGCTCAGACAGTCTGGAGTCTCGTTTTGCAGAAGTAAAAGGATTGGCTGTTTGGGCCTATGACACTTATGTTTGGCCGGATGAATTATGAATAATTTAATAAATTTCATTGCTCAGTTTCCACCTGATTTAGCTACCGGTCTTTTGGCTATGATTCCGGTAGGGGAGTTGCGGCTGGCTCTTCCGGTGGGTATTGAGGTATTTGGTTTGCGACCCTTGCAGTCCTTTTTTGTTTCTTGTCTTGGTAACGCAATACCGGCCTTGATGATTGTGTATGGCTTGGATTGGGGGCGTAATTGGGCTGATCGGCACTGGCGGTGGGCGCATCGAATAATCACTCGGGTGGAAAAAAGAACGGATCGAGTAACCAGAGGAAAGTATGAAAAATATGGATTGGTTGCCCTGTTTTTGTTAACCGCTGTCCCTTTTCCTTTGACCGGAGTATGGACGGCCAGTGTAGCTTCCGTGGTTTTTAATATTGACCCGAAAAAATCACTGCCAGCCATTCTTGGTGGCATGGTGGTGGCCGGGATTATTGTCTTATCCTTAACGCTTGGTGCAGAAGGGGTCATCGGAAGCATGAAATAATATGAAAATTGCCATTGATTGTCGAAGTATTCTTAATCCCGCGTCCGGTGAGGCTGCCGGAGTGGGACACTATACTTTCGAGATTGTTAAAGGTCTCTTGGCCATAGACCAGCAGAACGATTATGTTCTGTTTTTAAATAGAGGAGTTCCGCATGGAGTGATTGACGAGTTAATTGGTTCGCGAGTAGGGGTTCGAATAAAATATTTTCCTTGTTTGAAATGTAAAAAGTTTTTGCCATTCGTTTACTCTCATGCCCTGATTGGTAGAACCATTGCCCGAGTTCGTCCTGATGTATTATTTGTTCCAACCCACGAGTTACCGCTTTGTTATAAAGGTCGGACCGTAATTTTTGTCCACGACCTGGCAATTCTAGCTCACCCGGAATGGTTTCCTTCTTCTTGGCATCGTCGGATGATTTCTACTCGATTGCTCCTGCCTCGCCAAATTAGCAAGGCGGATCGGATCATTGTTCCAAGTGAAGCTACTAAAGAAGATTTAGCTAAATTTTTTCCTGGTTCAGAACAAAAAACAGCCATTGTTCTTCATGGAGCCGAGCGACACTTTGATTGTCGTCATGAATTGACAGAAAAAATGCGGGACAAGTGGGGTGTGCCCGGACAGTATTATTTGACCCTGTGTACTTTGGAGCCGCGGAAAAATATTCAAGGCACAGTGCTTGGTTTTGATCATTTTTTAGATCGCTTCCCATCTCGAGCCAAGGATCTGCGTTTGGTGGTAGCAGGGAAAATGGGATGGAAACATGATAAAATTTTTGCTGCCATTGATAAGGTTAATAAAAAATGGCAGGAGCACGCCGGAACTGATGTGGTGCGTTATGTGGGGTACGTTTCAAGTGATGAAAAATGGGCCTTAATGGCCAACACCCTGGCCTTTATCTATCCGTCTTATTATGAAGGTTTTGGTCTGCCGGTGCTTGAAGCCATGGGAATTGGGGTGCCGGTAATAACTTCCAGAATGACTTCAATCCCGGAAGTTGGGGGTGAAGTTGTACTTTATGCAAATCCAGATGAACCTCAAGAAATTGCCACCCACCTCGAACAGTTAATCGATCTTGAGTACAATAAAAAAATCGCCCTAGCCGGACTGGAGCGAGCCAAACAATTTAACTGGGAACAAACCGCTGAACGAACCTTAGAGCAGATTAATCAAAAAGATGATTAAGAGAGCTTGGCCGATCAGGGAATAGCGCAGGCGAACATCACCGCGTTTTTTTACAAAGAAATCATGGAAATAAAAATGTAATTTGTTGAACGAATCCAACCACTTCCATTTGGTTAGGTCGTGTAAACCAATTAACAGGTCAGGAAGAATTGATCCGGCAATAGCCCAGGATATGGTATTAATTGGAACCAGATCTTTCCAGTTGATAATAATCAAAACCAGGAATATTGCAGCAATGGCGTCAACGGTTCCGTAAGCAAAAATCCGCTTCATGCGGGTTTTATTGACTCTGAAGTTAATGTTCATGTCATGGTCCCCATGTGGAATCATGTCAAGAAGAAGGTGAGAAATTAGTCCTAAGACAAAACCGGCGACCGGGTCGCCGATGGAATAACCGATCAGAGTTCCAACCGTGGCGTGAGTGGTGAGTGTCATAATAGTAAAAATTATACTCTTATAAACACAAAACGTCCACTAATACAGTGGACATTTTTGTGGTAGCGGGGGTGGGGATCGAACCCACGACCTCGGGCTTATGAGTCCCACGCTCTAACCGACTGAGCTACCCCGCCAAGCTATTTTGTGAGCTGAAATATAACATAATCTTGATCATTTGGCAAGACTGTGCTATTATCTTCGCACACAAAACCATAATATGACCAAGAGCCGGGGTGGCGGAACTGGCAGACGCGCGGGACTCAAAATCCCGTGGTAGCAATACCGTGAGGGTTCGAGTCCCTCTCCCGGCACCAGCCTTCGCTCCGTTGGAGCTACGGCTGGCAGGCCACCCTTGACAGATTGGGTAAGTTTGGCTAGACTAAGCACCATACATCGCGGGATAGAGCAGTCAGGCAGCTCGTCGGGCTCATAACCCGAAGGTCGCCGGTTCAAATCCGGCTCCCGCAACCAACCTTCGCCTGTAATTGATTGATGATTATGGTCGAAGGTTGGTTGTCCCCGAAGCTTTAGCGAAGGGGGACTCTGTCTGTCTTCGGTTGGCAGGCCAAAAGCCCTCTCGTTAATCCGAGGGGATTTTTTGTACGAAAAAGAGACCTGGAGCAGGTCTCACGTGTGGCGAGCGTTTTCGATGAGCTCGACCAAAGGTTCGAAATTGTCGTGGTAGAGGATACAGGTCAGGTTGTCCCACATGGTGTTGATGTAGCCGGGTCCTCGGTTCGGCAACACTTTACCTGTTGGATCAACCAGCAAGATGTTGACCGCACCTGGGAACATCATGGCTCGGTCATTGATAGTGTCACCAATAACGAGCAGTTTCCTGAAGTGCATGCTCTTGGTGCGTCGGAGCATGAATTCCAGAACAGCATGACCCTTGGTGGTGTCAACCATGATCTGGTTTGATTTATACCCGCAAGCGCACCCGTTGTCGTCAAAAGCGATCATGGTTCCCATCACCTCGCAGGGCAAGTGGCGGTGCTCGACCAGATGTTGAATCGTTTCGGCAAACCCAACCGAAACAATACAAGTTTTTTCCATGAGGGCATGAAGCCTGCGAAAGCCGGGACGTATTTCCAGTTCTTCAGCAATTTCATGCAGGTCACTTTTGGCAAACCCGGCCTCCACATACTTTTCGACTGCGAAACGAATGTGGCGAAACAGATTCATGGGTACGTCAAGGCTTGTGGTCTCTTGCTCCTCGTGATAACGAGCAAACTGTTCCTTGACCTCATTCCGGATATGTTCAGGAAGACGTCGGTCTGTTTTTTTCCAAAGGCTCCCACCCTGGATTGTCGTGCCGTCGAAGTCAGCGGCCATGAATTCAAGAACTCTGAACAACTGATTAAGATCCGTTCCCGGTCTTGTAATCAAGCAATTATCTGGCGAGCTTAGGATAATCTTTGCTGCTTCTTCTCCGCTACTGACCCGCACTATTTGAATACCGGGCAATGTGCCGCCCCCCTTCTTTGGGTTTCTGGTATAAGGTCCATTTATTCATTTAAGGCGAGTTTACCTAATTTGTCAATAGGTACTATGTATTGACTTTTTTGGCTAGCTTTGGTATAAAAACAGTGGTTCTTTATTTTTACTTTCAAAGATTGAAGGTTAATAGACAATTGGTAAAAGGCTTTGCTCGCATTTGTGCGGGCTGGAAAGCGGGGGCCAACAGCAAGATGCACTGTCAAAACTACGCCGGAGGTATCCATGCCTGTTCCAGCAAGGAATGGCAGGGTCGGCGTGGTGTGCGTCGACCTGTTCAAAACCCTGGTTGAACTCAGGGTACCGGAAGGGGTCACAGATCCTGACTGGGCAACCAAGTCCGTGTACGCGGAAGTGTACGAGGTTTCCATGAGTGACCCTCGTATTCAAGAACTTCCTGCCTACCTCAACCGCATTCGTCGAGATGAGAACGAGAGATCGGTCACCAAGCAGTTGGTCCCGTTCTGGATGCAGATCAATCTCAAGGTTGGCAAGTGCTTGGCTCCTCAATTGGGCAAGAAGGACGCCCGTGAAAGAGCCAACGAAGTGCACCGAATCTTCACCGGGACTAACCCCAATCGGTTCCAATTGACCAGTGACACGAAGCAAGCTTTGGATGAGTTGATGATCCTGCGGGATGAGTTTGTGATCGCCTTGACCACAAATTCGAGTTCCAGTCGCATGACCAACATCCTGAACCACTTCAATATCGGTCACTACTTCGATCGAAAGTACTCATCCGGATGGATCGGCGTACGCAAGCCCTTGCCCCAGTTCTGGATGGCCGTGCGTGGCGGTGCCATGTTGCCGATCGTGTCGCTGATGGGCAATTCCATGAAAACGGATGCCCCCATTTCGAACATTGGCACAATAGCGCACCTGCTTGACCAAGGTGGGAGACTGGAATCCAAGCTTCAGGCCTCGACCAACCGAGAGTTTCCCAGGTGGGCCCATCTTTCGTATCAGAACAACCGGTTGCGGTTCCACCCCAGCACGTTGAGTTTGGTGCGTTCGATCATCGCCCAGATGGACGAGCAGTACACCAAAACAAAAATATCGTCCGACCCTGACGCCTAGGCAGCTTCTCGCCCGGGCGTCGTTTCTTTTTACACAGTTAAATGGCTGGATTTTTTTAGGTCAAACTAGTATAATAACCCCAGATATGGCACACATTATTTCGGTCGTAAATCAGAAAGGTGGTGTGGGGAAAACAACAACCGCGCTCAATCTATCCGCTTGGCTCGCCGAGCTCGGTAAATTTGTTTTGCTTATTGATTTGGATCCTCAAGCCAACGCCACCTCCGGACTCGGAATTGACCACCGGGTGCTTGAAGCCAGTATTTATGAGGGCATGATTGGCAACATGAAGGTGCAAGACTTGGTTCATGCGACCGAACACAACCAACTAAGAGTAGTGCCGGCGCATGGAAATTTAGCTGGGGCTAATATTGAACTGGTTGATTCAGAAAATCGGGAATGGTTTTTACATAAGGCCCTTTCAGACGTGCGTGATGATTACGATTTTGTGATCGTTGATAATCCACCGTCTCTTGGAATATTGACTTTGAATGGATTGGTCGCGGCCGATTCGGTCTTGATTCCGGTTCAGGCTGAGTATTTTGCTTTAGAAGGGCTCGGGCAATTGTTGAATACTGTTGGTTTAGTTAAAGACAATCTTAAGCCGGACCTAGAAGTGATGGGAGCGGTAATTACCATGTTTGATTCACGAACCAAGCTTTCCGGTGAAGTGCTTGAAGAATTGTATCAACACTTTCCCAACCGGATTTTTCGTTCAGTAATTCCACGTAGTGTAAGGCTGGCCGAGGCGCCATCATTTGGCAAAACAATTATTGGCTATGACCGTAATTCGAAAGCCTCTAAAGCTTACGAGCGTTTGGCGCGCGAGTTTATTATGAAACAAGACGGTCTACTATAAATATATGGCAAAAAATTCTGGACTTGGGCGTGGGCTTTCCTCGCTCATCCCACAAAAAGACGATGAAAAAGTAATTGCGCCCCCGGCTGATGGAGAAGTAAAAGAGCCAGGAACAGTTTTGGAGGTGCCGATCGAGCGGGTGTGTCATAATCCGCGCCAACCTCGCAAGGAGTTTGTTACCGAAGATTTACACGACCTGGTTTCATCAATTGGCAAACACGGGATTTTACAACCGTTAGTAGTATCGGTTCGTGAAGATGGCGAGTACGAGCTGATTGCTGGGGAACGTCGTCTGCGAGCGGCCAAAGAACTAGGACTTGAAAGGGTGCCCATTGTTTCGCGTACGGTGAATGATCAGGAAAAGTTGGAACTGGCTTTGATTGAAAATATTCAACGGCAAGACTTGAATGCTGTTGAAGAGGCGATGGCTTATAAGGCCCTACGGGATGAGTTTGGTCTGACTCAAAAACAAATAGCTGACCAGGTCGGAAAGAGTCGGTCAGCAGTCACAAATACCATGCGTTTGCTTGAATTGTCTAGTGACATGCAAGAGGCTTTAGCTGGCGGAAAAATTTCACGTTCTCACGCTCGCAGTCTGCTTTCTGAAGAAGATGAGAAAAAGAGACGGGAGTTATTTGAAAAAATCTTGGGAGGAGGGGTGACTGTTCGTCAGGTGGAGGCACGAGCCGGAAGCGCCAAGCGGGCTCGCAAAAAAACCGGGCAAGATCCGAATTTGGTGGCTTTAGAAACGGAGTTGGAACAGTCTTTAGGGACGAAGGTTAAGATTCAAGAGCGTGAGGGTCGGGGAAAAGTTATATTAGACTTTTATTCCAAGGAAGACCTTCGAAAATTAATTGAAAAGTTTCGTGGTTAAGTTTGATTAGTAAGATTACGCAGCCATCCTTTGACAGTTTTCTTAGTGGCTGCTTTTATTTTGTTTCTGGCTTGGTTGGTTTTCGCATATTTCAACCAGTCCGGATTTGGCCCTTTCCGGTTTTTATCAACTATGATTTCACAAATATCTCCGGAACGAAGTTCTGTATCCAAGTTTGCAATCTTATCATTAATTCTGGCTGAAGTGGCCTTATGGCCGATTTCTGTGTGAATGGAATAGGCAAAGTCAATTGGGGTGGCTTTTTCCGGAAGGTCAATTACGTCACCCTTGGGAGTAAAGACAAAAATTCGGTCGCGGAAAAGATCAATTTTTAAGGCCTCCAACTTGGCCAAATAATCCTTATGACTGCTGATTTCTTTATTTAGTGCGGAAAGTTCTTCCATCCATTGGATATTTTTATTTTTTCTGGAGCCGGTTTCTTCATAACGCCAATGTGCCGCCACACCAAATTCAGCCAGTTCGTGCATTTCTTCAGTGCGAATCTGAAACTCGATGATGTTTCCCTCGGCACAAAAGACCGTCGTGTGCAGCGACTGATATCCATTTGGTTTTGGCTGGGAAATATAATCCTTGATCCTGCCCGGTAAAGGTCGCCATTTACCATGCAAAATACCAAGTGAAGTGTAGCACTCGGCTACATCGTTAACCACAATTCGTACCGCCACCAGGTCGTATATTTTTTCAATATTATTATTGTAACGTTGTAGCTTTTTATAAAGGGAATAGATGCGTTTCGCGCGGCCGTGTACGGAAACTGGAATAATGTTATGTGCACTTAGCAGCTCTTGAGCATCATTAATGATTTGTTTAACCTCGGGTTTTCGGGGAGACACATGTTGTTCGTACAGTTCCAGTGTTCGCAAGTAGTCATCCGGGTGGGCATAGGCAAAGGCGGTGTCTTCCAGTTCACCCTTCATTTCTCCCATTCCCAATCGGCTGGCAATAGGTGCATAAATTTCTAAGGTTTCGGTTGAGGTTCGGATCTGTTTGTGTAAAGGGCGGGCATAAAGAGTTTTCAGATTGTGCAACCGGTCAGCAAATTTAATAAAGACCACACGAACATCCGTGGCCATAGCTAAAAACATGCGGCGTAGGTTTTCAATATACCGTTCCGCGCCCTGATAATATACTTTACGCAGTTTGGTTTCTGCATCAACGAGTTCGGCAATTTCCTGACCGAACTTAGAAGAGATTTCTTGTTTTTCAATTTCACCGTCTTCCATGACGTCATGTAAAAGACCAGCGGCAATCACGGTCATGCCAAGTTTCATCTGAGCCAGTTTGCAGGCGGTGGCTATGGGGTGCGTGATGTAAAGATGCCCACTGTCTCTTTTACTGTCGCCATGAATCTCGGCCGCGTAATCATAAGCTTTACGAACCAGTTCTAAATTCGGCTCTTCATAATTTTCCAAGATGATTCGTTCCAGGTCTTCGTAGGTTGGAGCGATAGGGTCCATAATACCTATAAGCCTACGCTTAAATTAGCTTCTTGTAAAGTCGGTTTTTGTTTGATAGCATAGGGTTAATTAAGATAAAAATATGACCTCACCAGAAACAGGCTCAACTCCGGATCGAAACCGTGACGAGCTTATACGACGAAGAGTTGAAACAGCGGTTCAAAGTATACAAGAAGAAATAAAACGGCAGCGTGAACGCGGGGTGCCAATTTCTGAAGCTGAACGGACTCACCTGGTTGAACAAGCACGCCTGAATGCTGAACAGGCGGCTCTGGAAGCGGAGGGTGACTTAGAAGAAGAAACAAAGCCGGAGTCACAACCGGAAGAGGAGGATGAGTATGGAACGCCGATCAAGAATCAGTGGTTGAAATATCCTGCCGCAGCCGGGGCAGCAGTCGGAGTCCCTGTCTGGGAAGCCGGACGATTTGTGTTTGGTGGTGTTAGAAACAAGTTCCGCAACACCATGTGGCGGGTTGAAAAATGGGGCTTTCGATCGTTTCGGGCGGCCTACTCTGGAATTACCGGGGAAGTATTAGGTGGATTGGCCAAGTTAACAGAGGGAACGGTAAATTTAATTTTGGCGTTTGGTAGTTCTGGGAAAAAGATTGATCTTAAGTGGGGTGAAAAGCACAAGGATCATTTTAAAAAGATTTTGAAGGAAGATGTGCCAGAGCCACCATGGGAAAAAGAGGAAAAGGAAAAGAAGAAGGAAAAAGATAAAAAGAAAGATAAGAAAAAATAATTTTAAAACCCCGCGATTATGCGGGGTTTTGGTTTATTCTGATTTGGTTGGAGCTTTGTCTTTCCATTTACATTCTTTACTTGAACATCTCACCGTGTCTTTGGCTCCAAAGACCACCAATGATTTACATTCCGGGCATTTAGCTCCGGTCGGTTTGCTCCACAGTGCAAAGTCACAATCTGGATATTGGTCACAACCGTAAAAAGTTTTTCCACGCCGGGTTCTTTTTTCAGACAGTTCACCTTTTTGGCATTGCGGACAGCTGACTCCGGTTCCTTTGGCAATTGATTTAATGCTCTTACATTCCGGATAATTTGAACAAGACAGGAATTTACCGAAACGCCCATGTTTAACTACCATGTCGCCGCCACACTTGGGACACTTTTCGTCCGTTGTTTCTTCATCGACTTCCGGTTCTCCATCTCCGTTTTCTTTGACCGGCTTAGTGTTTTTACAATCAGGAAATCCAGAACAGGCCAGGAATTTACCGAAACGCCCATCCTTTATTACCATTGTTTTGCCACACTTGTCACATTCGATGTCAGTTTGTACGTCTTCTTTTTTAATTTTTTTAACTTCCTTTTCTTTCTTTTCCAGGTTTTCGTGAAACGGATGATAAAAGGTACTAAGAAGTGGAACCCACTCAATATCTCCTTCAGCTACTTCATCCAGATTTTTTTCCATTTTGGCAGTAAACTTTAAATCAACAATGTCAGGAAAATGTTCCACTAGCATATCGTTGACGGTATAGGCAATATCATCCGGGAATAGATGTTTCTTTTCATCTCGTTCAACATAGCCTCGGTCAATAATTGTGGCAATGGTAGGAGCATAAGTTGAAGGTCGTCCGATTTCATGCTCTTCCAAAGCTTTGACAAGAGAAGCGTCGGTGTAGCGGGCCGGTGGTTCAGTGAAGTGTTGTTTTGGTTCCAGTTTAACGAGGTCGAGCGCATCACCTTCATTCATTTCAGGCAGGATGGTTTCTTTTCTCTTTTCTTTATATACTTTTAAGAATCCCTCAAACTTAATCACTGATCCAGTAGCATGGAAGGTGTAGCGCGAAGCATTAATGTCTACCGAAGTTGAGTCAAAGATCGCTTCTGGCATTTGGCTGGCAATGGAGCGCCGCCAGATTAAGTCATATAACTTGAATTGATCTGAGCTCAATGAGTCCTTGATTTTGTCTGGGTGTCGGAAAGCTTCGGTTGGACGAATGGCTTCGTGCGCTTCTTGGGCCCCCTTACTTTTGGTTTTATAAACCTGACGCTGATGGAATTCTGCTCCAAGGTTATCTTTGATGTGGTTTTCCGCATCAGTGAGAAATTTATCTGAAAGATTGAGCGAGTCAGTACGCATGTAAGTGATTAAACCAACCGATCCTTCACTGCCAACATCAATACCTTCATAAAGTTGCTGAGCAATCATCATGGTTTTCTTGGCTGAGAAACCGAGTTTATTGTTGGCTGCCTGTTGCAGCTTTGAAGTTGTAAATGGGGTAGGGGATTTGCGTTTTTTCTCTGTCTTCTTAACGCTGGCAACTTTCCAGTCTGTACCTTTGAGTTCATCAAGAATTTTACTGGCCTGAGCTTCGTTCTTGATCTCCAGCTTGTCGAGCTTTTTTCCATCTTCTGCAGTGAGCTTAGTTTCGAATTCTGTGTTGTCTTTTTTCAGAATACTTTCTATTGACCAGTACTCTTCGCTTTCAAAAGCATCTCGTTCGCGCTCGCGCTCAACAATTAATCGTACGGCCACTGATTGAACTCGACCAGCAGAAAGTCCACGGCGGATTTTGTGCCACAAAAACGGACTTAGTTCATAACCTACCAATCGATCTAGGATGCGACGTGCTTGTTGTGCATCGACAAGCTTCATGTCGATTGGCCGCGGGTTTTTCAAGGCCTCATTAATCGCGTCCTTGGTAATTTCGTGAAAAACAATTCGTTTAATTTTTTCAGCCGGCACATCTAAAATTTCTGCCAAATGCCAGCTGATAGCTTCTCCCTCTCGGTCTTCATCAGTAGCGAACAAAATTTCATCAGCCTTTTCAGCCGCCTTTTTTAAAGCGGTCACGGTTTTTCGTTTGGCCGTTGGGATAACAAATTTTGGTTTAAAATCATTCTCAACATCAACCCCGGTGGTACTTTTCGGTAAATCCCTGATATGACCAAAAGAGGAGAGGACGTTGTATCCTTTCCCTAGAAATTTAGAAATGGTTTTGGCTTTCGTTGGTGACTCAACGATTACTAAACGTGACATGGCCTATAAGATAATGTATATGACCTACTTATGTCAAGTCTGAGGAAATACATTTATCTATCCATCTATTAATTTATACAATTATTCATTGTTAAGTTTTCGTGACTTTTCTATTGTCATTGTGCTGGCACAGAAAATCTTTTTTACTTCTTTACATTCATCGAAGAGTTCCTGAATTTGGTTGTTTTGGTTAGGAAAACAGTTAAAAAGCAGTTGTATCCAATATTCACTTTCCTCGGCTTCTTTCCGACATATATAAATTTTATGTCTGAAATCGAGTGCTGAACAGGCAGCACAAGCTTCACGATAATTAGCTCCAACACTTGTTGCCGAACGGATCAATTGATTTATTATCGGTTTTGAGATGGTGTCCGACGACAGAGCCCGGCAGAGCTGAATCGTTTGTTTGCTAAAATTAAGTGTTTTGAATTTCAGATCTTGTTGATTCATATTTATTAAATGAAAAAATGCATACATGTATAAATGCATACATGAAGTCATTTACCGCCTTACGAAATTCATGCCTCCAAGATGGCGAATCATACCTTTCATCTCCATTAAGGTCAGAGCCCCCGCGACCTTAGCGGCGTCTAGTTTGGTGGTCGAGACAATGAGGTTAATGTGTGTAGGCTCTTTAGAAAGATTTTCAAATATTAACAACTCGATTTCATCAGTTGGTTCGACTATGGGTAAATTTATTACGTGTCCGTTGATGTCATAATGACCTAGGATATCAGCCGGTTCTGTGGTGGGGGTGGCACCCATTTTGATGAGGTTGTTGGGGCCGAGAGAAGTGGGCGAGGTGATGGGGCCAGGCACGGCAAAAACATCTCGATTTTGTTCCAGGGCTGTTTTGGCTGTGATCAGACTTCCGGAGCGCTCTGCGGCCTCGATGACTAACGTTCCGTTGGACAAACCGGAAATAATGCGGTTACGGAAAGGAAAACTACCCTTAAATGAACCAGTGCCGGGTGGAAATTCACTGATTATGGCTCCACCGGAATTAATGATTTCGCTGGCCAGATTTCGATTTTGTTTAGGGACGATTGACTCGTCATCAATTCCCCCGGGTAACACAGCCACGGTTTTGCCACCGGCTATGAGCGTAGCTTTGTGAGCAAGAGTATCAATTCCGAGCGCCAGTCCACTCGTAATCACAAGTCCTGCTTTAGCCAAGTTTGGCACAATTTCATACACGGCTTGTTCGCCGTAACGCGTAAGTTTTCTGGTTCCTACGACTGAAAAATATTGTACTTCAGGTTCGGACAGGGTACCGCGAATAAATAGAGCAGCCGGCGGATCGTAGATCGTGGCTAAACGCTTGGGGTAGGCCGAGTCGCCAAAAGGAATCAAGTTGATTTTGTGTTGGTTCATCAGCTCGAGCTCGCGATCCGGTTCAATCGAACGATGTTGGGTCACAAACTCCTCGGCTACTTTTGAATCGATCCCAGCCTCAATGAGTTCAGAGAGCGAGGCTTGGAACGCGTTCTGCCAAGAATCAAAAAAATTGCGCAAGTAAGCTGTGCGCTTGGCTCCGAACTTTCTAAATCGCAATAAGGCGATTAAATATTTAAGATCATTGTTCATAAAAACAAAACTCCCGCAGAAATGGGGAGTCTTTTTATTAGTATCTCGTTTTTACCACGAAAAAATGGTTTTGTCAATGCTGTCTGTGTGGATATTAGTTCAGGGTTTCGTGAATTTTGATTATTGCCTCTTCGGCAATCGAATCGAGTTGATCTTTTTCGTCCTTACTAAACTCACCTAACACCCATTGGTCGAGCGGCACATGCGGATGCTCGGGTTTGCCCACGCCAACGCGCACACGCCAGAATTCCGGGCTGCCCAGGTGTTGCTCAATCGACTTAATTCCATTGTGTCCGGCTGAACCACCACCTTGCTTAACCCGAACTTCTCCAAACGGCAAATCAGCCTCATCGTGTACAACCACGATTTGATCAACTGGCACCTTTTTAAACCAGCCTCGAGCCGCCTGTACAGCTTGGCCGGAATTGTTCATGAAGGTTTGGGGTTTTATCAGCAGAACCTTGTGGTTTTCGAGCTCGGTTTCAGCAACCTCAGCCTTCCAACGCGACTTATTTTTCCAATTGGCTCCATTTTTTTCTGCTAATCGATCTACCACAATCATGCCCACGTTGTGACGTGTGTCTTCGTACTTTTTGCCAGGGTTTCCCAGTCCGACAACTAAGATCATACTTTTTTACTAGCTCTTACGCTTATTTTAACAGGAGTTCCGATCAATTTAAAATGTTCGCGAAGACTGTTTTCCAGGTATCGAACGTAAGCTTTATTTAAAGCCTCGGTATATTTACCCTTGACCACCAGTTGGAATCTTGGGGGGGCAATACCAATTTGAGAAAAGCCAACAATTTTTGGAAAACCGGCCCCTTTTCCGCGTAGAGGTTTTTGTTTGCGCATGGCTCGCGCTAAAAATGTATCAAGTTCCTCTTGAGAGATTTCTTTGTAGCGAGCCTGCTGAACTTCATCAACCAATTCAAAAACTTTTTTAACTCGCTGTCCGGACTTGGCCGAGGTATAAATGATCGGTGCCCAAGTAAAGTAGGGGAAAGTATTGTGGATTTTTTTATTGAATTTTTGGTTGATGTTGGTTTCCTTATCTTCAATCAAGTCCCACTTATTAGCCACAATCACAGTGCCTACTCGAGCGTCAATAATAAGTCCGGCCAAAATTTTGTCTTGTGCGGTAATGGGTTTGCTGATGTCGATCACAAAAAGAGCCACATCGGCTTTTTTTAGAGTATCAAGACTACGTCGTACACTAGCAGTTTCCAGCGTGCGTGCCTTTTTAACTTTGGCCAGCTTTCTAATCCCGGCTGTGTCAATCAATACGTACTTCTTACCACCAACTTCCACTTCAGTGTCGTTTGGTTCACGGGTAGTGTGAGCGGTCCCAGAAACAATAAACCGTTCTTCGCCAAGTACTTTATTAATAAACGAAGATTTACCCACGTTTGGTTTTCCGATCACGGCAATGTGACTGGAAGTGACCTCAGTAATATCAGCGGGATGCTTCTTTAATTTTTTGAGTGTTTCATAGATTTCATCTAGCAAATCACCGACCCCGTTTCCTTTAGCTGCGGAAATTGCGCATGGATCAGAAAGAGGCCATTTCCATTCCGGCAGTTTCTTAACCCCATCAATCTTGTTCACAACCGGAATGACTGGCTTGGTACTTTTTGCTAGTTCTTTGGCTAGGGTTTCATCAAGTGGCATTAGTCCGGCTCTGGCATCAACCAGGAATAAAATCACGTCCGCTTCATCCATGGCTTTGCGAGCTTGCGCTACGATTTTTTGTTCAATTTCATTTTTCCAATCCACATCCATGCCCCCGGTATCAATTATACGAATAATTTTACCGCGCCATAAACAATCAGCTTCGTTTCGATCTCTAGTGGTGCCGGGGATTTTGGAAACTAAAGCTTTCTGGCGTTCTACCAGACGATTAAAGAGAGTTGATTTTCCAACATTGGCTCGGCCAATGATAGCAATTTTTGGAATCATAGTAAGAAAAAATCCGAAGCTCGAAGCACGAAATCCGAAACATTTTGAATTTCGATCTTCGAATTTCGGGTTTATCGCATTACGAGATTAGCACTAGCTTCTCCTAAAATCACTAAAAAGTCAATGTTTTCCTCTGTTGGCTCGGCGTCCGGATTTTCCGGAGAAACCGTTATTTCTTGTGGAACAACTTCGTTTGTATAAATCCATCCGGCTGCGGTCATGGCTACATCAGCCTCCAAAAAATCCTGAACCAGTTTAAGTTCATCCGGCCGGGCACCACCGGTCAGGTCATAAATGACCGTGTGTTCGTAACCGCGTTCTGCCGCGTTGCCAATTTTAACAATTTCAAATCCCTGACCTTCTAACAGTTGTGAAGTACGAAAAGCATAACCCTCAATATTAGTTCCGTTTTGGATTTCCATTTTGACAAAAGTGGGTGCTTCTTCAGGTGGAGCTTCAATTTGGTAGGTTTCGTCTCCTTCTGAAAAAACATTAGCGGCCATGCGTTCGATTGGTCCCCAGTCATCATTTTTTGGAAGCAAGACATAAGCCCCGTTTAGGGAGGTGGCATAAAGCGGACTGTCCGCTGAGTTGTCGAGGACATGGTTTTGAATTTTTTCTGGATCAATATCGCGACCAAGTGTTGCCAGACGGATAATCTCCCAGGCGGACAAATTGGTTTCAATATGGTCAGACAAAGTTGTGAGAATGTTGCTGATTTTACTTGGGTTTAAAATGGTTCCGGCAGACATTGATTTTTCTTTAACCGCCATCAGTAGCTGTTGCTGTCGGCGAGCACGAGCAAAGTCTGACCCCTCTCCGTTATTACCATGACGTGAGCGTACATATTTTAAGGCTGTCTCACCATCCATGTGCATCCACCCCTCATCAAAGTGAATCGTTTCAACCAAATAATCGTCAGTTGGGTATTGATAGTCAGTGAAGGTATTCTCAACATAAATATCCACTCCTCCCAGGTCATCAATCAGATCAGCAAACCCGGCAAAGTCTACCTTGACGTAGTAGTGAATGTCTTGATTCAAAGTGTCACCGATCACTTCTGCGGCCAATTCAGGACCGGTTCCTTTTTCCCCGATTTCCCCAAAAGCGTTGGCATGATTGACCTTGCGCCAGCCATAGCCTGGAATCTCGACCGTCATGTCGCGCGGGATAGAAAGCATACCGACTTCATCAGTTGATGGTCGGTAACTGGCAAAAATAATGGTGTCAGTCAGCTCCGGACCATCATGACCTTCACCACCGATCCCGAGCATTAAAATATTGATTCGATCAGATCCTTCACCAACCAAAAGCTTGTCCTGTGAGCTAACCAGGTTGCGTAGGGTGGAAAAAATTCCCATGGTTCCACCGTCTTCACCACTGATTGTCACTTGATAACTAAGAGCCCCGGCAGCCAAGGCTGAGGCAATCACAACAAACAAAAATACCCGTCCCACAAACGGAATGGACCGGCGCTTTGGTCTTGCTTCCTCAAGCTGATATTTTTCTTTCAATAAATCAATACTGTCTTTGGACATAAACCCCACAAGGTTCACGCGTATGATAGCCTATTTTAGTGGATTTGTTAAGTGTGAGGACTTGTGTATCTTTTTTGCTTAAGATAAAGTATTCACATATGGAAAAATCCAGACCAGATCAGCTTGAATTTAACTACCGACCCAATTTTGAAAATGAGCTGGAAGAGTTTTACTCGGCCATGGATAAGACGGATAATGCCGGAGGACCACGTGCCCATCACTTGGAGCAGTGGGAGGATCGTCTCCTAGAAGCTTTGGGCTCGGATCATCCTGATTATGAATCACTAAAGCAAGCCTTTGCGGCAGCTACAGCACCACGCGGTGACGTGAGCAAGATTTACGACGCTATTTATAAAATACAATCTAAACAACGAAAAGTTGCATAAAAAAGTATGGCATTTGAATTTATTTCTAAGTGGTTTAATGGAGGTGAGAGGGAAAAACCAAAGAAACCAGAGAGTTTTGAGGAGCAAAGAAGGGTAGCTATGGAGCAGGTTCAGCAGGAACAAGCCGAGCGAGACGTTGAGCCTGTTGAGTCAAATTTTGATTATATTAATATTGCCCAGGTGGAACGCTGGATGCCAAAGACGGTTGAACACGAAGATTTTGGTGAGACGATAAAAATTACTACCGAGACGGAAGCCGGTAGCTTTGAAGTACCAAAGCGATTCACTACACACACTCAAGAAGAGGTGGAAGAACGTTGGTTGAACAACGAAGAAGAAATATATTATGAGATCGATCAAGTGCTTGGAGCAGGGAATCAGGGAGCGGTTGCTGAAGCACATCCTGTGACCAAAGATGGGCGACCGATTAGTGGACGGGAGTCTGTGGTGGTAAAACTGGCTACTGATAGAGCAGACGCGGTAGTTCGCAAAGATCGTTTGTCTGAAATTGGCATGCACGCGGCTTTGCATCCGGAAAAAGTGGTTGAACCGGGAATATCACAAAAAATGCGAGAGGAATATTTGGGCACTCGGGACACTGAAACAATTGAAAATCTGCCAGCCTTTGTGGGGGCGGCTCGTTTTGAAGGTGCTCATGATAACGAAACGTTTTTTGCAACTGTTTTGGAAAAGATTGAAGGTAAGGATTTAAAAACTTTGCGTACGGAAAAAGGGCCGCTTGACTCAAAGGTAGCTATGGAAATGATGATGAGCACGGCCAAGACTTTGCTTGAAATGCATGACCGAGGCATTATTCATCGGGATGTTAAGCCGGATAATATCATGGGCAGTCCTGAACATCCTGACCAGGCCAAATTAATTGATCTTGGAATAAGTCGCGATGCGCTGTTGGAGCAGGCCGCTCTGCAAATGGAGGAGTACCGGGATATGGAAAAACGGCATGTAGAAATAGAAAATTTGATGTGGGAGTACTATCAGGAGGAAAAAGACAGCATTGAAGATAGGGAAGATGATGAGTCTGTGCGTAAGGCTAGAAAAAGAATTTTAGAAGAGCAGTATGATGAATTTGAGGAAAAAGCTCTCCATTATAGTAAGGTTCGCAATTCCGCAGATAAAGAACGAGCCGAAATGGTTTTACAAGAACTTCTTGATTATTTGAATGAAGTGACCGGTGATGAGATAAGAATGGATGATCTGCCTCCTCAAGAAGAGTTCAGACATGAGATTAGCGGCACTCCAAAGTATATGTCTCCGGAAGCAATTGCCGGCAGAGCCAGTGATCCGCTAATGGATGTTCACGGTTTAGGGGTGACTTTTGGATCGCTTACTTCTTCATTTCGGATGAAAAAAGAATTAATGCAAGAGGACAGTCAAGAGGACAGCGGTGTTAGCCCGTTTACAATTATGTGGATGAAAAGTCAGGGTGATTTTGTTCGAAAGTATCCAGAAAATAATCCTGCCTTTGAAGCCAGGTTTCCCAACGTTAGCGATAAAGAGTTTGCGGATCTTCTCTTTGAGATGAGTTCAAACACAGAAGAAATGAGTGATGAGATGAAACAGTATGCTATGCGCAACGTAGTTCAGCGGCTTGAAAAAATAATTGCCAAGAAAGATGCTGAGCTCGGGCTTGAAACAGCTGAGGCTAAGGATGAATACTACGAAAAACAGGCTACTGCGGCTTAATACAAGCATTTAGGGTTACCCCTTGATTTATCACGAATTTGTGCTAAACTGGGGGTAACTCTTTTATCTGAAAGGGGGTATCAAAACAAAGATATGATTTTAAAGAAAAAAGATGACACTTTTTGGCATCGGAAGCTCGGGCCTACCTTAGGGGCTTTAGCCATGTTTATTTTAGAAGTGGTGCAGATTGTGATTATCTCTGCGGCCATTATTATTCCAATTCGCTATTTTTTGATCCAGCCGTTTTATGTTAAAGGTGCTTCAATGGAACCGAATTATTATGATCATGAATATTTGATTATTGATGAAATTAGTTACCGTTTCCGTGAAGCTGAACGTGGAGAAATTATTGTATTTAGAAATCCGGACAATCCATCTGAGTTTTTTATCAAACGGGTGGTTGGTCTTCCCGGGGAAACCGTGGAAATAAATGACGGCTTAATTACTATTTATAACAGTCAGTATCCAAATGGAACTGTACTAGATGAACCATATCTTGACACTGCACGGACGTACGGTAGAATCCGGGTCGCTCTGAATGAAGATGAGTATTACGTGCTCGGTGATAACCGAGATGAAAGTCTGGACTCGCGCCGTTTCGGACCAATTCGTCGGGGCGATATTGTTGGTCGTGTTTGGGTTCGCGGTTTACCAATTTCACGAATCGGCACCTTTGAATTACCTGACTACAACCTCTAAAGATAATATATATGCCTAAGAAAGCTGCTACCAAAAAAGCTCCGGTAAAAAAGTCGGTCAAGGAGGAAAAGGAAACACCGAAGAGAAAAATAAAAACTCCGGAATTATTGCGAGGGTTTCGAGATATTTTGCCTGAAGAACAAAAGTATTGGGACGCAGTACGTTCCAAGGTTCGAGAAATTGCCAATTCTTACAGTTTTAAACGTTTAATAACTCCGGTTCTTGAGGAGGAAAATTTGTTTGTTCGAACAGTGGGAAAGCAAACCGATATTGTAGAAAAGGAACTTTACAAGTTTGAGCTTCTGGGCGGCGAAAAGGCCGCTTTGCGTCCAGAGTTCACAGCTGGGTTTGCTCGTGCTTACATTAATCACGGCATGCTTAATCAGCCCCAACCGGTTAAATTGTGGGACCTTGGTCCGCTTTTTCGGCACGATCGACCACAGGCTGGACGTTATCGACAGTTCCATCAGTTAAATTTTGAGGTTTTTGGTTCAGACGAGGCAATAATAGATGCGCAACTGATGGTTATATTACATTCCTTGTTTAAAGAGTTGGGACTAGATACCGTGATGCGGGTCAACTCGATCGGAACTCAGGAAACTCGTCAGGAATATAAAGTTGAACTGGTGGCTTATTACCGTCAGCACCGCTCCAAGTTGTGCGATGACTGCAAGAAACGGTTAACCAAAAATCCTTTACGCTTATTGGATTGCAAAGAAGAGGAGTGTGCCTCATTAAAAGATGAGGCTCCACAGATTGTGGATTGGTTGGACGAGGACAGCAAGAATCACTTTATGCAGGTGCTTGAGTTTTTAGATGAGATTGAGGTGCCGTACGTTTTGGATCCACAGTTGGTGCGCGGTTTGGATTATTATAACCGTACCGTGTTTGAGGTTTATTTAGCTGATGAAGAAGAAGGTAAAGCTCAGAGTGCCTTGGGTGGCGGCGGTCGTTATGATGGACTGATCGAGCTGTTGGGCGGCCGGGAAGGAACGCCGGGTTGTGGTTTTGCTTGTGGTGTGGAGAGAATTGTTAATGCCATGAAAGATAAGGAAGTAGAGGTTACTCGTGAAGATGAGCCAGACATTTTTTTTGCTCAACTCGGGGATGCAGCAAGGCGCCGGGGTCTGAAATTATTTGAAGAATTCCGTGGTGCCGGAATCAAGGTGGCTGAAGCTTTTGGTAAAGGGGCCTTGACTTCGCAATTAGAGCTGTCTAATAAATTGGGAGTGGATTTCACCATAATCCTTGGACAAAAAGAGGTTTTGGATGACACAATTATCATTCGGGACATGGACTCTGGCTCCCAAGAAATAGTGGATGCTAAAAAAGTTGTTAGTCTTATTTCTAAGAAATTGGCTGCGAACAAAGAAAAAGAGGCCAATGGTTCCGGTGAATAGAGTTGACAGATTAATCATTAAAAGGTAATATCCGGGCGAGCTTTTTTTGAAAGCGAGGTGAATATTATGCCAGAAGTTAAACGAAAAAAAGGTGAAAGTTTCGAGAGCATGCTCCGACGTTTTAGCCGCCGCGTACAGCAGAGTGGCCGCATGCTTCAAGCTAGAAAAATTCGCTTTAACGAGCCAAAAAAGAACAAGAACGCACAAAAGAGTTCTGCGCTTCGACGCATGCAAATCGCTGAAAAACGCGAGTATCTGGATCGTATTGGACAGTTACCTGAACCAAAACGTCGAGGTAGACGCCGATAATTAGCTTTAATCAGCCAAATATGGCCTTAATCGACCAAATCAAGGACGACCTTAAGCTAGCCATGAAAGAACGGAATGAACAGACTCTTTCTACGCTTCGAATGTTACAGGCGGCCTTAAAAAATAAGGCGATTGAGCTTAAACGTGACCTTGAAGAGGAAGAAGTTTTAGCTGTAGTTAAGTCTCAAGTTAAACAGCTCAAAGACTCCTTAGAATCGTTTACAGAAGGAGCCAGAGAGGATTTAGCCGCTAAAGCTCGCGAGGAAATTGAGCTTTTAGCCAAGTATAGCCCCAAGCAAATGGATTTTGAGGAGCTTAAAAAGATCGTGAAGGAAACCATTGCCGAAGTTGGGGCCCAAGGTAAGCAGGATATGGGAAAAGTTATGGGAGCAATCATGGGAAAGGTTAAAGGAAAGGTTGATGGTGGAGATGTGAAAAAGGCTGTAGAAGAGGAGCTGGGCTCGGATGATCAAGGATAAAGTATAAAGTATAAAGTTTTAGGACCGTGCAATAGCACGGTCTTTTTGGTTAAGGAGGGGGGGTACGGTGTTTGTTCGTAGGTACGAAAAAGTGGTACTTGTTAATTTTACGAAGCAAGCAAGTGGTTTTTAATTCGATCGAATAGGAGAATAAAAACAAGACCGCCTACACCCGAGACGATCTTGTGGTTGATCGGGGGGGGGTGAGGGCGGCGGATCTCGCCTGGTCTTACGACGGGAGGCTGTGCAGCGACCAGGTGTAAAAGAACATGAAGGTGAGAAAAAGAGCGGCGGTGATGAGCATGGTGGCTTTTTGATCACGATCATGGAAGACCGAACACAGGATACCCGTGTCGAAGACGCTCCACATCAGAACGGCCACGTAGGCGATGGCGAAAGGGGCCGTACAGGTCCGAGCTCCAGCTGCATGACCACTGTGAGAGCGAACATCAGGCTCAGCCCGATGCCTCAGGGGACAAGGCCGAATCCCATCTCTTCCCAGTAGAAGCGGACTGCCTTGGTCATGATGCTTTCCTCTTGAGGTGAAGGGTTCGCATTTTCTTGATGACGACGTTGATCACCAGGCTCAACATAAGAGCGACGACACAGATTGGGAAGGCGATGATGTACTCGGTCTTCGTTTGAACCACGCCGTTGATAGTGCCAGTGAGAGCCATTGAAACTCCGAGCACAATTACGAGATTACCCCCGTGTTGACCTTCGGCACCTTCGCCCCAGACATCTGCCCAGACCTTTGCTGTGGTGCCTAGAATCACAAAGAGACAGGTGAAGACGTAGAACAGGTAGTCCATTTCCTTTTCCCTAACTGGAAGTTGTCAGTGTGCGCTCCACCTAGATCAGTGAAGTGAAGACATATTATGATATTATTTAGTCCTTTTTGTCAATACTAATTGGCTAAAATTAGGGCAAGGGATCTGATTACACACCGATTTCAGACGATTGTGTAATTTCTATGTGGTTCCAAAAAGGGTCCGGCCGGCCCTAAAGTGGAACCAGTTTATGCTTAAAGTGGTTGCAAAAAGTGGCCGACCGTATCTTTTTTGAAACCGTGTTGCAAAAGTCTAGACTTAAATATATATGGTTTGGATTCAACTCACTTGCTTTAGCCTTATCCACACTTCGCTTCTCAACTAAATTAAGGTATAATAAGCTAGTAAATTAAGAACGCTTCATGCTTGAAGCAGTGCAAAATAGATGGCGAACATATTGCATCGCCACCCTTGTCGTAGTGGTGGCGGGATTATTGTTTTATTTTGCTCCGGAAGCCATGGCTCAAGAGGATCAACTTGAAATGGTTGGACAAGCGGCCGGTCTTCCTGAAACTGATATTCGTGTGGTTGTGGCCATTATTATTCGTTATGCCATCGGTCTGATTGGCATAATATTTTTATCTCTCATTGTGTACGCGGGTTACCTTTGGATGACTTCAGCCGGAGACGCTGAAAAGGTCAAGAAGGCCAAGCTCATCATGCGCAATGCTGTGATTGGCGCTTTTATTGTACTTGCTTCGTATAGCATAGTTTCATTTATTCTCAATGCCTTACTCGGTCAAGGAGGAATTTTTGGCGGGTTTGGTTCAGAACCACCGGTCGGGGTGGAACCGCTTTCCGGTCCGCTTGGTGCGGGAATCATTCAAGACCATTGGCCACTACGCAATGCCAATGACATCCCACGGAACACTAAGGTAATCATCACTTTTAAAGAACCTATTAACTTAGATTCACTAACCAATGGTGTATATTCCGACAACGGAACTCCGGGTGACGAAACTGATGATACGTACTTTTTAAACGATGGTTTAGTTTTAATTTATCCAAATTCCGAAGGGGAGGGATCGGCTTTAACAAGTGAAGCTGTGCTTGTGAACCGAACCGCAGATAATCTAAGCTGGGTTTTTGATCCGGTTGAGCTCCTTGGTAGTGCGATTGATTCGATGAACTACACGGTTAGTTTGCAGGACGGTATCTTAAAAGAAGATGGCACCGAGGCTTTTAGTGGTAATTTTAACGGTGGTTATGAATGGACCTTTGAAGTTTCGACAGAGGTTGATCTGGAGCCTCCATACGTGCAGAGTGTTTATCCTGGACACGCTACAGAAAAAGACCGCAACGTGGTGATTCAGATCAATTTTAACGAGGCTATGGATCCGACTGCCGTGAGCGGCACCTATAACGGCGTAGACAGTTTCTTTTCAAATGTTTTGGCTGAATTTCAGGATCCGTTTAATTCAGGAACCGTGACCGGAACTTGGACGATTTCGAACGGATATCGGACAATCGAGTTTGTTTCAGATGATGCTTGTGCTGAGGATCCGTGTGGCGACACTATTTACTGTTTGCCGGGCGAGTCTGTGATCAACACTACGGTAACTGCGGCGACAGTCGGGGATAGTGCCCCGGAAGCTGTGGGCTATCCGTACGATGGTGCGGTGGATGTGACCGGCAATTCTCTTGATGGAGGAAACAATAACCACAATCCGGACGTTGGAGCCTCTACCAACCTGGACGGTACAGCTGATGGACCAACCACGGACAACTATGTTTGGGCCTTTGAAACTACGAACGAAGTCAATGATGTGATCCCGTCGATTTATGAATTGCGACCTGATCTTGAGGCTGAAGAAGTAGAACTGGACGCAGAAATATCTGCCACGTTTATTGAGGATGACGGGGTATCTCCACCCGGGCCGGGTGTCACGCTCATGAGTTCTAGTTTGAACAGCAACAACATTGGATTGGTTCCGGTATCAAGTGACTTTACGACCCATGAATTGTCATACCGAATTGAAAAGGAAAACTTGTACGAGGGATATTCTGAAACTCCACCGCAGGCTGATGCTGAACCAACTGCCACTCGTGTTGTGATTGACCACGGCTTGTTCTTAGAATCAACTGACACGCTGACTTGGTACTATGAACCATGGTTGAGTCACGGAATTAAAAGCTCGTACCAGATTTGTTATTACCCAGCGCATGGACCGGGCAGTGCTAATCCTGCTCAAGATGTGATTCCTCCGGATTGTAACGTGGATAGCTCAAGTCCGAGTTGTTGTCGTGGCGACGCTGAGGTAAGTCGAGGAGGGGACTGTAGTGTAATACCTGAATAAAATGAAATATATCCGCCAAAATTATTGGATCATGATCATCGGGCTTACGCTCTTTGGTTTGGTTGTTGGAACCGAGGCCTTGGCTCAAGGTCCGGTTGATGAAACAGCGTTTCAGCAGTTTGCCGAACAGGCCGGGTTCGCTCAGGCTGACATTCGGGTTGTAGTGGCGCGACTCATCCGTACCGCTCTCAGTTTTGCCGGCGTGGTTTTGCTTGGCCTAATTATTTATGGCGGATTTTTGTGGATGACTTCAGGTGGTCAGGCGGAAAAAATCAGTAAAGCTAAAAAGGTGTTGGTGAATGCTGTAATTGGCATGGTTATCATCATGTCTGCCTGGGCCATTACCACATTTGTTATTTCTTCTTTAGTAGACGCGGTAGGTGGTGGCACCGGAACCGGGGAGGAGGGGGATGACCCTTGGGATCCGGGTGATAACCCACCGATTTATGATGAATTTATTATTGAGAGTTATGGTTGTGCTACCGGTGATCTACCAAATAAAAATGTAGTGGTCACTATTTTATTTAATAATTCTGTTGACACCTCTACGATTGCCAGCAACATCCAGATTCAGGATCCGCTTGGTGATCCGGTGGATGGAACTTTTGACACTGAAGATGATGAGGTTATGTTTACCCCGTCAGCGGTTTGTCCGGAAGACCCTGCTGAATTTTGTTTTGATGCCAATACTACTTACACGGTTCAAATCGGAGCCGGTCTAAAAGAAACCGGTGGCGAGCTAATTACCTGTGGTTCACCGGGTGAAGACTGTCAATCAACTTTTACCACCGGGGACTTAATTGATACCTCTGACCCATCCGTTGAGATGACGTACCCGGATGATGGGGGTTCAGTTCCGGTAGGAGAACTGGCACTTATGCAATCAATTGCCACAGACGACGGTGGAATCAACCGGGTTAAGTTTTACGTTGACAGTTCATTTGAAGACAACGGAGTGGTTTTGAATCTTGGCGAGCCAGATCTCTACAGTGCCAACTGGACGGAGCCCTCTCTTGGTTCACACAATTTGAGTACGCGTGCCTATGACTGTTCCGGCCGCTCTACTTTATCGGATTCCATTACAGTGAGCGCTTTGGTTGCTCACTGTACCAACGGTGTGCAGGACGAAGACGAAAGCGGAGTAGATTGTGGTGGAGATGATTGTCTATCTTGTGATGGTGAATCTTGTACGGAAAACGGTGATTGTGCCAGTGGAATTTGTGAGGAGGGAACTTGTGTTGGGTATCCGGAAATAACTTATGTTTCACCAACCCAGGGTACCTCAGGAAACTACATTACAATTTCAGGAGAATATTTTAATGACGCAGAAGGAGAAGTTTGGTTTTTAGGAGCGGATACGGACGGGGACGGTGATGAAGAAGGAGATGATGATGACGTACAGGCATTAGTGGCTGACTGTGCTGATCCGTGGACCAGCACTCAGGTGGTGGTAGAGGTACCAAACGGGTTTGTTGACGGGCCGATCATAATTGTGACTGAGCCGGCTGAAGCTGACGGTCCTTTGTCTGACCGAACCGATGATTATGACCGTGGCCCAGTCATTATTGATTTCACGGAAGATGGTACTGTGCGACCAAGTATGTGTGACGTTAATCCGGAAAGTGGTTTGCCGGACGATATTGTGGTAGCCACGGGTAAAAATTTCGGTACGACCGAGGACAATCTTTACCTTCTTTACGGAAATACCGGATACGAACCAAGTGAGTATCAAAATTGGAATGATGAAAGTATTAGCTTCCCGGTTCCTCAAGTATCAGCTCGTAATTATCAGGTTCAGGTTTTTGTAGAAGGGAATGGTTCAAACACGGTTCAGTTTACGGTTAGCTCAGAGACGGAACAAGAGACTCCGGTCATCAGTTATGTTGATTCCGGTCTTGATTATTGTGCCGACAACACGGATTTAGCTTGTAGTGCTGACAGTGATTGTGCTGGAACCTGTACTTTGGACGTACCAAATTATTGTTCCAATGATCCAACAGTGACCGGTTGTACAATAGGTGATGATACGCCATGTAATTTTGGTGCCTGTGAAGACTATGGAGACACCGGACCTATTGGACAATACGTAACAATTTACGGAGAAAATTTTGACGACGATCCGCCGGGTGGCATTGTTTGGTTTAGGGATTCCACCGGAGCAACAGATGTTGCTGATGTTGATTTTCCAGACGCCTGTGCCAGCAATTGGTGGGCGGATGACAATATTATAATGAAGGTACCGGAATGGGCTGATGGAGGCTCAGCCGCAATTTGGATTGAGCGTGATGATGGTGCTGAAAGTAATGAGGCCGAGTTTACGGTAACAAGTGGCAGTCCGGGGCCAAGCATTTGTGCCATTGATCCGACTAACGGTCCGGAGGGCCTGTTGGTTGATCTTTATGGTGAACGGTTTGGAAGCGTGCAGGGCTCGGTTGATTTTTATGATGGGGTAGCCGTAACCAACATTGATTATTGGGGAGGTGATGGCGAACAGGTTCGAGTAGAAGTGCCTTCCGGAGCTACCACCGGACCGGTCACACTTTATGATAATGGTGGTACTGCCTCAAACACGATTAATTTTGAAGTGGCTAGTTGTCTTGATGGGGGAGCGGAGTGCGCACAAGGTGAAACTTGTTGTGATGATGGAGCGTGTCGAGCCACTTGTCCAAGTGAAACTATCCCGGAATCAGAATACCTTTGGCGTTTTTCTACCGGAGAAATTCCGGACGCTCCACAACTCATTGTTGAATGTTCTGATGATTGGATTAGCCCAACGCCATACACAGCCTGGCCGAACGGTGAGGAAGTTTGTGTAAATTCAATGGTGCAGGGTTCTTTTGAAACTGATCCCGGAGTGGAGCTTGCAAGTATCACCACGAGCACCGTCATTGTAGAAAAATGTGTCGGGCTGGATCCGGATGATCCTTGTTCTGATTTAGAAACTGTTGACGGAGAATTTGATGATAAGTTTGACACCACTTTCCAGTGGATTTCATCGCCGGCCGGTACCGTCTTTGATCCAAGTACTTGGTACCAGGTGACGCTCGTTGGTGGAATCGGAGGCATTACAAGTCCTGATGGAGAACCCTTAGAAACGGATTACGAGTGGCAGTTTCAGACCAGGACTGATACCTCAGACTGTGAAATAGAGAGTGTGCTATTGTTGCCTCCGGAAAAGAGTTACACCTTCGTTGAAGAAAACAGCGACTTTGATGCTTCCGCAATCGGAGCCGGAGGATGTCAGGTGTTGTATACCCCGGGAGATGTGTGGACCTGGTATGCTGAGCATACAGGTAACACTGACTGGGATGACATTATTGATTTAGTCTCGCTTGATTTTGATACCTATAATGTTGAGGCAGAATCTGAAACTGAACCCGGTCATGTGGTTGAGCTCACTGCCGAGATCACGGATGAAAATTTACGAGATAGCTCTGACATTCAGGTCAATTTTGAAGATCCTCGGGTAGAAGACCGATGGCCTGAGTGTGAAGAGGCTTGTGTCAACGCTGTGGTTGGCGCGACCTTTAATTTGGATATGGATTCGTCCAGCTTCAACGGCAATGTTCGGCTGTATGAGTGTTCCGACGCGCTTTGTAATTTGGGAACTACGGAAGTGGTGGGCGGAACACTGAATTACAACGCCGGGGATTGGTCAATCTCTTTGAGTCCGCCAAGTGATTTGGAAGAAGATACTTACTATTTGGTGCGGATTTCCGGTGATGATCCATCAACAACTGATCAGGTAGAAGGGGTGTTGAGTCTTAGTGGTACCGGGCTTTCCGGAGATGAAGAGTGGATTTTTAAAACTAAAGCCGATTCTGCTCCGTGTGGTATTGAACGTGTTGAAGTAAATCCTGAACGTGAAGTATTGGATCGAATCGGGGCTCAACAAGCCTACGAAGCCACTGCTTACGGCGGACCGGACGAGTGTTCACCATCCGGTCAACGGCTTGACGCGTATGACTATGCTTGGAACTGGGAGATTGATAATACGGTTCCAGACAATTACGAGATTGCTTTCTTTACCCCAGCAAACCTTGATACCACTCGTGAACTTCCGGACGGATGTTCCAGCCTTTGTTTGAACGAGGGAAGTGATTACGGAGTATCGGTTTGCGGTAACGGAGTAGAAGAATTTGGTGAAGACTGTGATGACGGCCCTGGTTTACCACTGGACGGAGACGGTTGTAGTGCTACCTGTACGACCGAGGGAACTGCCGCTGTGGCTGATGGCGGAACTTGCGGAAACGGATCAATGGATGGTTTTGAAGAATGTGATGACGGCAACAATGATGATTTAGACGGATGTTCCAGTGTTTGTACAAACGAGGGTTCAGGTTACGCTGGCACAGTTTGTGGAGACGGAATTATTTTGCACAATGATGCTATAGGGGGTGAGGAGTGTGATGATGGAAATAATAGTTCCGGAGACGGTTGTTCCAATATTTGTTTAAATGAGGGTTCGCTTGATGCAACCGAAATTACAGCTGTCTGTGGTAACGGCACTCGGGAGGACGGGGAAGACTGTGATGATGGAAATGGAACGAATGGAGATGGTTGCAGTTCGCGGTGTTTGAATGAGAGCGGTGAGTGTGATCCAGCTGATGAAGGTTGTTCTGATGACGGTCTTTTTGAGGGATCAAATCACGAATACTCAACTCCATCTTTTTGTGGTGATGGCAATTATGGAACAGGTGAAGAATGTGAAGCCGCTTTGGCCGGCGGGGACGGTTTAATTGATCCGTTCCAGGTGGCTGAAATATCTGAGGGGGCGATCGAAGCGTCGGTTGTCTTGGATGAAAATCCAATCATGACGGATCTGCGAGCTGAAGGAACGGACAGTCAAACCGGCACCGGAGCTACCGGAGAAGCTGAAGTTGGTGTCAATTGTTCTTGTGAGGAAGATCTTGATTGTGGCGTCGCGACTTATACTACGATCGGTTGTGGTTTTGGTGGTTGTTGTGCTGATCGACCAACCGCCACTTTTGCTCCAGATGCTCGGGAAGACGTGTGTCGTAACGCCTCGGTTAGTGCTGAGTTTGATTCCTTAATGGATACTGAGTCTTTCCGCGTCCAGGTTGGTAATGAAACCGTGGACAACATTTTCTTAATTTATCTTGGTTCAGGAGTGTTGGTGGACGGTGAAGCACAGCCTGACGCTGATCTTGAAACCGGTGATTGTCCGTCCGGTTATGAAGAAAGTTTGGTTGCTTTACATGAAGGTGATCGTCCGTGGTACGTCCGGGCTTGGCGTTTTGTGGCTAATAAGGTGGCTGGCTTGTTCGGTCGCGAGGTGTATGCCCAGGATCCCGTTGTCTGTTACATGGAGGGCACCCTGTCTAATGATTTATCTGAAAGCAGTACCGAGGTCACTTTTACCTACTCACAACCACTTGAAGAGAATTCTTTGTACCGGTTGGTGGTGGTAGGTGATCAGGATTTGCAGGATGATAATACCGAGGCTGCTTACAACATTGGAGTAACCACACAGTACGGCATCACTATCCGACCGACTATCACTGACGCTCTTTATGGTTTTGAGGCAAATCAACTTTTAGCTTCAAGTTTCAAGACCGGAACTGAGGTTTGTGAGCTTGAAGACGTGTTAGTGGAAGACAAGTCTTCAAGTCCAGGACTCTTTACTGAAGCGGCTGAAAGTCATGACCTCGAAGCTGCGGCATATACAATCCGTAATAACGTTCGGGAAGAAATTACGCCAATTGCCGGTTATTATGATTGGACCTGGAGCTGGGGTATAACCGGAGATGGATCAGTTTTAAATTTATCTGACCCGGCCGCGACAACTGACCTCAATGACGCGGTTGCTGAATCTAAAAACGGTGAAGAGGATATTGTGGCTTCTGCTACAGTGACATCCGACTCGTTTAACGATCCAAGCACTACCGGAGAGGTAATCAGTGGTTCGGTTGAAGAGATGGTCTTCTTGTGTGAAAATCCATGGCCACAAGTGGGCACGTTCCCTTTTTCTGATACTGAAGAATATGATACCGCCTTTGAGGGTCTGGGGCTTGGAGATTTTGGTCCGTCCGTACGAACCGATCTTGGCAGTCCGTTCCCATATTCTAATTTCTCTTTCTATTATTGTCGGGACGCCGGAGACGCGGCTGATACGAGCGATGATCTACCAAACATGAGGGTGGTCGAGGCACCAAATCCACAAACCACTTCCGGAGTATTCCGTGAGTTACTGTTTATGATTGATGGGGATGATTACACCGATGCGGTTGGTGTCAGGATTGCTGGCAACGAGGATTATTACTCGCCAGGTGATTGGTACGATGCCAACTTTGACGGATCTTATTCTTCAACCGATGATGTGGATGGTTACGAAGCGGTTCAGGACGGTCGTACGGTTTATGTTAATGCGGCCAATCAGACCGGGGACATTTACTCTAATATTTATGCCATTGCCTACAATGAAGGGGCAGAGGATGAAACTTTGGAAGTGTTTGAGCAAGTGCTTGATAGCTGGGCATTCAATGCCAATGATGTTTTGCTTGATGATGAGTTTTGTTATGAAACCGACGCCTACGCAAACCCGATCGATACTGATAATGCTACGGACGGTTTACAGTTAGCTGAATGTAGTTATGACGCCGAGTGTTTTGAGTACGGAGCCGATGCGGTTTGTGGAGCACAAAAACAAATGTTGCAGCGTGACACTATACGCTTGTCAGATTTGCGCAGCATGTACGGACAGATTGATACCTACGGTAGCACCAATAGCCGTTGTTCAGTGACAAAAACCATGGCCTGTTTTGTGGACGATAACTGTCCGGGGGGTGAAACTTGTGTGCAGACCGTACCGGAATTGCAAGTGGGAAGTTTTTTACGTTCCCGCAGTTATAGTGCTTGGCCAAGTTGGCAGGCTCAGCTGGGAAATAATTTGGGTGCCGCTTTGCCAACGGACCCACTTAATAATTTAGCCGATTGTCCGGAGGGCTATGATGAAACCAGTTGTTGGAACGGGGACGCTTCGCAGTTTGTTTGCAATGAAGGCTCACATGTCTATGGCTTCCGCTCCATAGCCGGGGAAGCTTACGAGTTGTTTGTTGATTTAGAATATAATGGCGCTCCTTGGGCTTATGATCTAGACCAGGACACCACAGATTGGGCTGAAATTACCGTTGGTAATGCGTCTGAATCTAATCCGGATGGATTTACTACTTCTCTTTTCTGTGATGGAACCGAACTTGGTCTTTCCGAAGAGTGTGGCGATGGAGTGGTGGGTGAAAATGAGACCTGTGAAATTGGAGACACACAAACCGTGGATTGTGATCCGGGTGAAGTATATATCTGTTTTAATGATGTTGAATCAAGTTATTATGGAACCGTTTGTGATCCGGCCGGAGACGTAGTTGCCACCTGTGGAGCAGATGGTGAGTGTGCCAGTGGGGTTTGTTCAAACGGTGACCCGTGTAATGACTCAATTGATTGCGGAGGAGGAACCTGTACATATATAGAAGGTCAAAAAACCGTCACTTGTTGTTACAGTGGAAACTGTGCTGTAAGTGGTAGTGCAGACTGTTCCGCATATCAAGAAGCGGCTGACTCTGCTTCGTCTTGTACTCCATACCTTTGTGGAAACGGAGTTGTTGATGATGGAGAAGAGTGTGATGATGGAGCTTTCAATGGTCAGTACGGATATTGTGGACTCGACTGTGACGTTGATGGAGCAATTTTTTGTGGAGACGGAACTTTGGCCGGAAGTGAAGTGTGTGACTGTGGTTACAACGAAGATTTTCGTACGAGTGGTGCTTGGGCCGTGGCCAATAGTTGTCAGTACGTAAACGGAATTTATTCATACGACCCAGATGAGGGCTGTGCCTTTAATTGTGCCGGAGATCCACCAAGCTGTGGCGATGGAGTAGTAAACGGATCAGAAGAGTGTGATGGTGAGTCAGAGACTTGGGACGGCGCGATTTGTTCGTCAGGGTCACTTGAGGGAGAGCCATGTGAAATTGATGATGATTGTGAGGGTGGAACGTGTGGTAATGTCAGTGGTTATGAAGCCTGTGAATCTTCACAGTTGTGTGATACCGGAGACGAAATTGGTAAGCCGTGTCAGACGGACGGAGAATGTGCCAATGGCACATGCTCAACTTTTGAATTTGAAACTATGCGTACCCGTGTGTGTGACTCTGACATCGCTGCTGGTACAGGTTGTTTTTGGCCAGAGGCTGACTCAAGCCATTTTGTGGGTGGTTGGGACGAAATTGGTGGTGAGAGCTGTATTGGAACTGGGTATTGTGGAAACGGGGTAACAGAAGGAACAGAGGAGTGTGATGATGGAAATGATGATAACAATGATGAGTGCACTACTTCCTGCTTGTTTAATGTTTGTGGAGACGGTAAGCGTTATGATGGAATTGAAGCCTGTGACTGGGGTGCCGGGAACGCCGTGCCGTGTGAAGCGCCGTACGGCGGAAGCTGTAACTACTGTACGGCCAGTTGTCAGTACCAAACCATGAGCGGTGGTTACTGTGGTGACGATCAGGTTAACGGAAGTGAGTTTTGTGATGGCACGGATATGCCAATCAATTATTGTATTTTAAAAGATGAAGACCCTGACCGGCGAGATATTTCCGGCGCCTGTGACAGTTTTCTAGATTGTCAGGATTTGTGTGATAACAATGATTTGTGTGATGACGATGGGGATGGAATAGCTGATAAAGTATACGAGTGTGCTCCGGCCGGTTATTGTAATGGTGGGTACAGAACAATTGATGATGAGTTAAAAGATTTCAACGGAGTTCCGTGTGATGTCAACGCTGGAATTGCCGACTACGATGATAATTGTGGACAGAATCCGTTCTCGTTTCCCCCGACCACTTCTCTTGGTACCTGTGTAGCTCCTGAGTGTAATGATAACTGTTCGTCCGGTTGTCCGTTTTCACTCTCCAGTGTGTCCGTCCAGGTTGAGGCCGAAGAAGAGGGTTCACTAAAAACAGATTCAGTTGACCTGTATAGTTTCGGCTCCGGTGATTCACCTGACACCGCTTTAATGTACTTCCCAGCCTGTCGGGTTGGATCCAGTTTAACTGCAGATGTGTCATTCGCTGGAGTCACTCCACCATACGTTCAAGTGTTCTTTATTATGGATTTGTCAACCAGTATGAATGAATTACTCGATGGTTCAGATTCTAGGCTCGATGTTGCTAAAGAAGCGACCATTGATGCTATTGGAGAACTGTTTGATTCCTTTGAAGATGGAACCATTGAAATTGGATTAGCTAGCTTTAGTAGCCCTGGTACCGGTAATATCGATTATAATTTGTCTACCTCTGAAGATGAATATTCACTTATCAATACAGTAAATGCTTACAGCGCATCCGGAAGCACTTACCCGGAAGAGGGTCTGGAGGCGGTTTATAATGAGCTGGAAAATCCGGCTCCGGAAGACACGGTTCAGGTGGTGGTATTATTAAGTGATGGTAGCCCGACAGCCGGAGATGGTGAAAACACGGTAGACGAATGGGCTCGGCGTTTGAAACGCGATTGTGAGGGGCAAACCGGAACTTTGGATTTGTATACTGCTGCCCTGACCGGATCAAGCAGTCTTAAGGGTTATATGGCCCACTGGTCGAGTGATGTTTGTGAACGAGCCGGAATTATGCCGGATGTTTGTTCAGGAGATGAACCGGATGATATTTCTGATGCGGATAATTGTTCACCTTCAAACAATGGAATCGAATATGCTTATTCAAGTGAAACCGCCGAAGATTTACGTGATATGTACGAGGCTATTGTGGAATCCATTATTGGAAAACATATCACTTATACCACTGATGCCGGAACTTCAAGCGGAACTATGAACGAAGGGAATAGTCAGCCGTTGCTATTCCCAATCGGTTTCGAGTGTCCGGAATCAGACGAAGAGTTTACTGTGCCGTTTAGAATTAGTTTCCCAGGCACGGGAACCGTGAATCTAACAAATATTGAAATGAATTACTGTCCGTTCTAAAGTATGGCTGAACAAGAACCACAACTTTACGAGTATGTTCCGGAAGGTGAAGGACAGGAACCATCCGGAGGTCTTTCGGTTCGAACCATTGCTATTATCATCGGCTCGGTTCTTTTGGCTGTCATTATTATCATTGTGGCAGTGGTTATTGTACGAAACATCTCGCACAATATTGACGAGCGACAGATGAATGAACAAACTTTAATAGAAACTGAAAAACGATTAGCCGGTCAGTTGTCTGAATGTGCTGAAGCAAAAGATCCGGCCGCTTGTGAGGCGCGAACTATTACTCGGGAGGCTTCCAAGACCTCGGCACTCGCTGTGTGTGAAATGCTAGAAGGAGAATCATTTGTGGCCTGTGTGGAAACGGTGGCTCGGGAAAAGGGTAATCCGGAAGACTGCGATGCAATTACTGATAAAGAAACTCGTGAGGCCTGTTATGATCACATTTTATTACCACTTATTGTGGCAGAAAAAGATTACGCCCGGTGTGAGGAAGAATTAACTGATCCGGAATGGGTGGCCTCTTGCCAGGCTCAAATTTTACCAACCATCATGCGCGCAGGAACGTGTGCAGAGAACGGTGTCAATGAAAGTTATTGCAAAGCTGAAATCACGATCCAAAACGCTATCACGGTGCGTGACCCAAGTTTGTGTGATGTTTTACCGGAAGAATTGATTGAGGGTTGTTACGATCGCGTGGGTCCAGCTGATCTTGATTTAGACGGGGTTAGTAGTGACCGGGAGGCTGAACTTGGCATGGACGATACTAATCCTGATCTTGACGGAGACGGTTTAATGGATGGGGAAGAATTGGATCTTGATACAGATCCGTTCAATCCGGATACCGATGGTGACGGCTTGACTGACGGGGAAGAGGTAGAAGTATATGGCAGTTCTCCGCTTGTCGTAGATACAGACGGGGATGGATATGCGGACGGTGATGAGGTTAACTCTGGATATGACCCGGTCGGTTCAGGTACCTTAAATTGAAAATTGTAAAAATGTAAATTGAATATTTTTTATGTTTGATGACGTGAAAAAAAAGAATGAGCCTGAAGATATTTTTGCGGACACGGACAAGGGGGGTGAAGCCCCGACTCCGCCACCGCGACCTGAGGCTCCAACGAGTGGTCCTATGCCGGCCATGAGTTCGGAAAAACCCAAACCATCACCCGGGGCTCCGGCAACACCCATGCAGACTCCACCGTTGACTGAAGCAAAATCAGCCCCACCTTCCGCGCTCAAGGGTACAGGGCGTACCTTAAAGATCATTTTAATTGTGGTTATAGTGGTTTTAGTAATTGTGGCGGCCGGGCTGATTTCATATTTTCTTTTGAACCGTGCTCCAGCAGATGATATTCAAGTGGATCCAAATGAAATTATGGAAGAAGACACCATGATGGATGATGATGTAGTGGTGGAAGAGGAGGAAGAAGAAGTTCCAGAGCCAGCCCCAGAACCGTCAGACTCATTTGATACCGACCGTGACGGATTAAGTGATGTTCAAGAGACCGGAGAATATGGAACTAGTCCGCGCATTAGTGATACTGATGCTGACGGGTTAAGTGATTATGAGGAGGTAAAAACGTGGAAGACAGATCCGCTTGATCCTGACACGGACGGAGATACGTATCTTGATGGTGATGAGGTGTCCAACGGTTATGATCCGAATGGATCAGGAAAATTAACTGATTTGCCCACAACTGAATAATTATGGCAAAGGCTGACCAAACAAAAATCGAACAGCCAGCAGGAAACAAGGCCAAAGAAAACGAGCCCTTGATTCAGGCTATGCCAGAGAAGTATCGACGAACTGCCCTCAATGAGACGCCGGTAAAACGAACTGAACCAAAAGAGCCGGCAAAACCAAAGCCGGTGCCACCTCCCGCTGCGAAAGCTCCAGAGCCTTCAAAGCCCTCTCAGCCTTCCAAGCCTTCCAAGCCTTCCAAGAAAAAAGGCTTCCCGGTCAAGCTGGTGGTGATAGGGATAATTGTGATTGCCTTGTTTGTGGCCGCGGCTTTGATAGTTTTAAACACCCTACAACAGCCAGAATCGGTTCCGGAAATTGAAATACCTGACGATGAACCCCCGGTAACTGATGATATAACCGCTGATGATGAAGATTCTGACATCGAGGACGAGGATGAACCTGAAGAGATTGAAGATGAGGATGAACAAGTCAGTCCATTTGCTGAAGATTTAATTCCCGGAACAGATTCAGATTCGGATGGACTAACTGACGTGGAGGAAACGTTGTATGGAACTAAGGCCAACCTACCGGACAGTGATGAAGACGGTTTCTTGGACGGAAACGAGGTCTTTCATCGGTACAACCCGAACGGAACCGCTCCGGCATCGCTGGTTGAATCCGGACTGGTGCGTTTGTTTGATGAGGCTTCGTTTAGTTATACCCTGACATATCCATCGCTTTGGAACGTGCGTGCGATTGGCGGACCCACCGAGCAAGTAGTATTTACGGCTGAATCAGGAGAGATAATCCAGGTTTTAATGAATGCCAAATCAACAGAGACCTCTATTACAGACTGGTTTTTAGCCCAGGACTTACAGGCTAGTGTAGACGATTTGTTAATGGTGGAAACAAAAGAAGGGTTGTCCGGAATTATGAGTCCGGACAGGCTGACCGCTTATCTTGATGATGGAGATCGGGTTTTTATCATCAGCTACAACGTTGGTAATAAAACCACGGTTGATTATTTGCAAACTTTTCAGATGATGTTAAATAGTATGGTGATAAGGTAATGATCAGGTTTGATGTGAATTACGGAAAGCTCCGCGGAGGAGCACGAGTACCAAAAAGCTCCTTTAATTCGGTTAGTCGGATTTTAATGCATTTATTTCCCAAAAGCGATGATTGGCAGGTATCTGTAGCATTTTTAACAAAGCCGGAAATCAAAAAGATAAACCAGGCATACCGTGGTAAAAATATGCCTACCGACGTTTTGTCATTCACACATGCCGAGGACGGGGTGCTTGGAGAGGTGCTAATCTGC
Organism: uncultured Gammaproteobacteria bacterium; assembly: GCA_965231015.1. GTDB lineage: Bacteria > Patescibacteriota > Patescibacteriia > UBA9934 > CAZDDW01. The sequence continues at coordinate 811,704 of OZ246408.1, read as the reverse complement.
TACCCGATTGCCCAACAACAGGCAAAAAAACAGGGTGTGCGGGCTCGAGAAGAGGTGTTACGCTTGTTGGTTCACGGAGTACTGCATTTAATGGGTTATGATCATGTTAAGAAAAAGGAAGCCGAAGAGATGTTCGCTCTGCAGGAAGTAATATTGTCCAAAGTAAAAATATGATAAGTGTGAAAAAATTGTTTAAGAGTTTTTCTCACGCCTTGAGAGGAATCAAGAGCGTGTTTGTTAGTGAGCAGAGCTTCCGGATTCAGGTAATAATTGGCACCCTGGTGATTGTCTTGGCTTTTGTTTGGCCACTTGAGACTTGGGAGCACATTTTAATCATGCTTCTAGTGGGCATGGTCTTAATCTTAGAGCTTATTAATAGTACATTTGAGCGCATGGCTGATGGATTTAAACCAAGATTGAATCCTATTGTGGCTGAAATTAAAGATATTATGGCCGGAACAGTCCTGCTTTCATCTGTGTTAGCGGCAGTGATTGGGTTATTTATTTTAGGACCTCATTTACTGGATTTTTTATCTAAAATCAGTTAAACTGTTGAGACTATGGCAGAAAATATTATTGCTGGATTAGATATCGGTTCCCACGCTATTCGCGTGGCTGTTGGGCAATCCATGCCAGGAGAAAACGACAAAGAACAGGTGCACATTATTGGGGCTGTCGAAATGCCGTCCGAGGGAGTTAATAAAGGAACAATTACCTCGATTGAAGACGCTACCGCTAGTACCTCCAAGGCTCTGGAAATGGCCGAACGGTTAACTGGGTTTCCGGTGAACACAGCCTGGGTTGGTATTTCCGGAAGTCACATAATCACCGAAGAAAGTAAAGGAGTGATAGGAGTAGCTAGAAGTGATGGTGAAATTAAGGAAGAGGATGTGGAACGAGCTATTGAGGCGGCTCGAACCGTAGCTACTCCAGCAAATTATGAGATTTTACACGTGATTCCAAAAAGCTTTACAGTTGATGGTCAGCGGGGGATTAAGGATCCTGTGGGTATGAACGGAATCCGGCTTGAGGTAGATGCTCTTATAATCCAAGGTTTGACCACTCAAATTAAGAATCTAACCAAGTGTGTTTATCGAACCGGGCTGGAGATTGACGACCTGGTTTTTTCTGTATTGGCTAGTGCGGAAGCTGTGGTCAGTAATCGTCAAAAAGAACTTGGAGTAGCTGTGGTAAATATCGGCTCCAGTACCACCAGCGTGGTGGTTTATGAGGAGGGTGATGTCTTGCATACGGCCGTTATTCCTGTTGGAGCTGGTCATATCACCTCTGACATTGCCATTGGTTTGCGTACCTCGATTGATGTGGCCGAAGAGGTTAAACTGCGGCATGCCGTGGCTTTGCCGAGTGAGGTTTCTCGAAAAGAGGATATTTATTTAGAAGAGTTTGGAGGAAGCGAAGGAGAAAAAACATCTGCAAAATTTGTGTCTGAAATAGCTGAAGCCAGGATTGAGGAAATTTATGAAAAAGTAGACCAAGAACTAGCGAAGATAGACAGATCTGGGATGTTGCCAGCCGGCGTGGTTTTAACCGGTGGAGGATCAAAGATGCCAAGCATGATTGATGTAGCTAAGCGGCAATTGCGCTTGCCAGCCGAACTTGGTACTCCGATCGGAATTACTTCTGTGGTTGATTATGCCAATGATCCAGCTTTCAGCACCTCTATTGGACTTGTTGTCTGGGGACACAGTATTAGTGGAGTACGCGGAGGTGGTCTTGGAAATCTGTTTGGAAAGATCAAGGTGGTCAACCAATTAGGTTTAGGTCTGGTAAAATTAATCAAATCCTTGAAGCCATAAAAACTGCACTTTTAAATTTAGAAATCAGAAAAAGGAATGGGTTCTCCCATCCTTTTTTCATCCCCTGTGTATTTCTTGAACACTTTTTTTGTCTTGACACCCGGAAAAACATGTCTTAAAGTGGTTCATGAAATCAGTTAAATTTTAATTCATTCATGGATAAAATATTTGTTCATGTTGAATACTTCCTAACACAATAATTGTTCGAGGAGGACGAATAAAAATATGGCAGAAGTAAAACCAGACATTGAGACCTTTGCCAAGATCAAAGTAGTTGGCATTGGTGGGGGTGGTGGTGCGGCTATTACTCGCATGATCGAAGAAAAGATCCGCGGAGTGGAGTTCGTGGCCGTGAACACAGATGTTCAGGCTTTGCACCAAAATCCGGCCTCTAAAAAAGTAAGCATTGGGAAAACTGTAACCCGCGGCCTGGGTGCAGGAATGAATCCGGAAATTGGACGTCGGGCTATTGAGGAGAGTCAAAATGAGGTTCGTGAAGTGTTGAGTAATTCAGACATGGTTTTCTTGACTTGTGGTCTTGGCGGTGGAACCGGTAGTGGGGCAGTAACAGAAATTGCTAAGTTAGCTCGTGATATTGGCGCACTTACCATAGCGGTTGTCACTAAACCGTTCACTTTTGAAGGTGCACAGCGAAAACGTATTGCTGATGAAGCATATGATAATCTGATCCAACATGTAGATACTGTGATCAGTATTCCCAATGATCGAGTCTTGCAGATTGTAGATAAAAAGACCTCGCTGATGGAGGCGTTCGCTGTGGTGGATGATGTTTTGCGACAAGGTGTGCAGGGAATTTCTGAATTGATTACGGTTCCTGGAATCATCAACGTTGACTTTGCTGATGTTAAAGCCATTATGGAAAGCGCTGGTTCAGCTTTGATGGGGATCGGTAATGCTTCTGGGGAAAATCGGGCTATTGAAGCGGCTAAACAGGCTATTGCCAGTCCGCTGCTGGAACTTTCTATTGATGGTGCCAAGGGTATTCTTTTTACAGTTACCGGAGGGTCAGATCTTGGCATGCACGAGGTGGCTGAAGCGGCCAAGGTTATTACAGGTTCAGCTGATGAGGACGCCAAGGTTATTTTTGGAGCCAACATTGATGAAGACATGAAGGATAACATTAGAATTACTGTAGTGGCTACCGGGTTTGATTCGCGAGAACGGCGTTCTGTCACCGCTCAAGGTGCTATGGAAATTCCGTCCCAAGGATCATGGGCACCACAAGCCCCGGTGCAGGAAGAAGAGCGGGAAGAGCCACGCCGAATCAAGGCCAAGGCTCCAAAGGTGTCAGAGCGCGAGCAGGTTCCTGTTTCAACCTCTTCAAGCAAACCAAAAGTTGACGAAGAAGACGATGAGTTGGAAATCCCGGCCTTTATTCGGAAGAAGATGATGTAGAGGGGCGCTCGATCATTTCCCTGTGAGGACCACTCGGCCTTGGATCTGCTGAAAGTGTAAGTATGGTATCCGAGCCTCGTTATGGTGTTTCGTCGACCAAGGGTCATTGATCCTTGGTCTTTGGTTTGTCTTGTGGTCGGCTCACAAATTCCTCCAGGAAAAATAACCTCGCTGAAGGGGAGTGGAGAACACTCGGTCTCGAATGTGTCATATTATATTTCCTCGCTTGAGAGGGGGTGAGTAATGCGGTATAATATCCTCGTTATGAATTGTCCGGTTTGTAGGTACAAAGACACTAAAGTGGTTGATTCAAGGGTGTCCCAAGATGGGATGGGAATTCGTCGACGACGTGAGTGTGAAAAATGTTCGTACCGTTTCTCGACTTTAGAAGAAGTCGAATTATTAGGTTTTATGGTGGTCAAGCGGGACGGACGGCGTGAAGCATATTCGCGCGAAAAGTTGACTAAGGGGCTCAATAAAGCACTTGAAAAACGACCTGTAACCGAACAGGCTTTAAAGAAATTGCTACACCGTATTGAGCGAGACATTCAAAAGAAAAAAACCGGTGAGCTAACCACGGAAGAAATCGGAGACTTTGTAATGAAGCGTCTCAAGACCTTTGATAAAGTGGCTTACATTCGTTTTGCTTCGGTCTACCGCTCGTTTGAAGACGTAAAAACTTTTGAAAAGGAACTAAAGTCATTGCTTAGAAAGAATGGAGCGAAAAAAAGTAAAAAGAAAAAGTTTTGCTGATTGGGTTTATGAATGCCTGAGACGTGTACCACGCGGACGAGTGATTAGCCATCAAGATCTTGCAAAAGCAGTTGGTTCACCAGGGGCGGCTCGGGCGGTCGGTAATGCTCTTAAGGCGAATCCGGACGTGCCTGGAACCCCGTGTCATAGAGTTGTGTGCTCGGACGGAACAATCGGAGGATACCAAAAAGGGTTGAACAAAAAAGTTGCCCTTCTCCGCGCTGATGGGGTGAAGGTTGAACACAAAAAAAATATAAATTTTTACAAAATAAAAATTGAATTATGACTCAACGAGCCGGACTACTAATTTTTGTCCTTGCTATCTCAGCGGTTATTGGTGCTTTCTTTGGGTCTTTGGCCGGTTATTCAATGTTTCAACGTTCAAATTTGGTTCAGGAGCTTTCAGATCAATTTGGAGTGGATATTCTACCCATGAGCGAAGAAGAGGCCTTAGAGCGCAAAATTGTGGATCTCATAGAGGAAGAAACAGCCACTATTGCCGTGGTTAATCAAGTCATACCATCAGTGGTTAGTGTGGTGGTTCGCAAACAGGTTTTTACTATTGAGGCCTCGGATTATTATTTTTATGATTTTGAAGCTGAGGACACAGAGTCTCTGGAGAGTGAGCTTATTGAAGTCGGAGGTGGTACGGCTGTGTTTGTCTCAAGTGAAGGGCTTCTTATAACCAATAAGCATGTGGTTAGTGACCCGGATGCGGTTTACAGTATTTTAACCAATGACGGAGAGGAATACGCAGTTACAGTGCTGGCTGAAGATTTGTTCTTGGATCTGGCCGTGCTTCAGATTAATCAAGAGGAAACAGACGGCCAAAGTTTTCCAGTAGCTATTCTTGGTGACTCGGACAATTTACGCGTTGGTCAGACCGTGATTGCTATTGGTAATACTCTGTCCGAATATCAGAATACTGTTACCAAGGGGGTGGTTTCCGGGCTGGGTCGTCGGGTGCTGGCTAGTGACTTTAGTTCGAGTCAAGTAATTGAGCAAGCGATTCAAACCGATGCGGCCATTAATCCAGGAAACTCTGGTGGGCCACTCATTAATCTCCTTGGAGAAGTAATCGGGATAAATACCGCCATTAGTGGTTCGGGTGAGGGAATCGGCTTTGCTATTCCGGTCAACTCGGTCAAGGAAGTGGTGAGTGATGTGTTGGAGCACGGTCGAATTGTACGGCCATGGCTTGGGGTGCGTTATTTGATGATTGATGAGTTTGTGGCTGAAGAAAACGGATTATCCGTGAGCGAGGGAGCACTCGTGGTGGCTGGTACTGGGGAAAATGAGCCGGCTATCCTGCCGGGTTCACCGGCTGAAGCCGCCGGGTTAGTTGAGGGAGATATTATAATTTCTATTAACGGACAGGCGGTCAACACGGACAAGACTTTGGCTCAAATCATTAATGAGTTCGATCCGGGAGATACTGTGAGCCTTCTTGTTATGCGTGCCGGAGAGGAAATATTAATGTCCGCCATCTTAGAAGAAGTAACCCCTGATGATCTTTAATATGCCCAGTAAAAAAAGAACAAAGATAGTGTGCACGATTGGTCCGGCCAGTCATTCTGCATCTAAACTCAAGCAAATGGTCCGAGCCGGCATGAACGTGGCCAGGCTTAATCTTTCGCATGGTATACACGCTGATCACAAAAAATTAATCCGTAATATTCGCTCCGTAGCTCGCGAGCTCAAGCATCCGGTGGCAATTATTGGCGACTTGCAGGGTCCGAAGATTCGGGTGGGTGAGTTGCCTGAAAAGGGAGTCAAGCTACAACGTGGAAAAACCATTGAGGTGCCGGTGACGTTTGAAAATTTATACAAGGATGTGAAAAAGGGTCATACTATTTTGCTTGACGATGGGTTGATGGAAGGGGAGATTGTGAGTGGGCGAAAGGGATTTTTGAAATTTAAAGTTGTGGTCGGGGGAACTTTGACCTCTCATAAAGGCATCAACTTTCCGGAAACCAATTTGAGTATCTCGGCCATTACAGAAAAGGATAAATCAGATGCTAAGTTTTGTGTTGAGCAAAAGTTGCATTATGTAGCCTTGTCGTTTGTCACAGATCCGGCGGACGTAAAAAAGATGCGGCGTATTCTGCGCTCGGCCGCCAAGGATGATCAACCCTTGCCCAAGGTGATTGCCAAGATCGAAAAACACGAAGCCGTGGATCGATTCGATGAGATTCTAAAGTCAGTAGACGCGATCATGGTAGCCCGAGGAGACTTAGGAATCGAAACCGCAGCTGAAGGTGTGCCGATTTTGCAAAAAGAGTTCATTGACAAGTGCCGTGCGGCAGCTAAGCCGGTAATTGTGGCCACGCAAATGCTCGATTCAATGATCAGGAATCCACGACCAACACGCGCCGAAGTTTCTGACGTAGCCAACGCGGTGATCGATCATACGGACGCGGTTATGCTTTCTGGTGAAACTGCCACGGGAAAGTATCCGGTGGAAGCTGTAAAAACCATGACTCGAATAATCGAGGAAGCTGAAGCGTCACACTATGATGACGTTACGCTCGAAGAAAGCTCACAGCTGGCCGAGATGGTTAAGGACTCGGTGAGCGGTGCTGCTTCACTCATGGTTCAAACTTTGAAAACAAAAATGATCCTGGCACTCACTAACTCTGGAGCAACTGCCCGCATGGTCAGCCGCTTCCGCCCTGAAATCCCCATCGTGGCTATTGCTTCAACTGAATTTATTCGCCACCAGCTGAACCTGTCTTGGGCTGTGCAGCCGTATTCGCTTAAAATGGATTATGAGACAGATGATTTGATCAAACGGGCAACTCGACTTTTAAAACTAGCTAAACTTGTTCGAGCAGGCGACAAAGTCGTAGTAATTGCGAGCCATCCCGCCGGCCGCAAAGTAAACATGCTCGAAATTCGGGAGATTTAGTCAATATTGACAAAGAGGTTAACAATTGTTAACCTTGAACAATAAAGTTAACAATAGTATGAAGGAATATTACTCGGTTCAAGAAGTGGCAGATTTACTTGGGATTAGTCGGATTGCAGTAAATAAAAAAATTACCAGCGGACAGATCAAGGCTAAGCGGCTTGGTCGATCTTTTATGATTCCAGAGAGTGAAGTTAAAATTTTGGTTGGAAAAGAGATAAGTGCCAAAGAAAAGAAAATGATTGAACAGGCCGTGCGAAAGACAGTTCGTGAATATGGTCAGACGCTTGAAATGTTAGGGGCAGAGTAATATGAAACCCATTAGCCTGGCTGAAGTTGAACAGGTGGCACATACTTTTGCTAAGGAAGCTTTAAATTTCAATGAACCCATTCCAGATTTTGGAACTCGTTTTGCCGGAGTGCTCGAAGGATGTTTGGCCGTACCATTTCAGCGTTTTCAGAAAAGGGTTGTTTATCGGGGTCTGCTTGGCAAGGCATCGATTTTATTTTATTTAATGGTTAAGAATCACCCGTTTCAAAATGGTAATAAACGTCTTGCCATGACCACACTTTTGGTCTTTTTGTATAAAAACGGAAAATGGATCAAGGTCGATGAGGTTGAGTTTTACAATTTTGCTGTTTGGGTCGCCTCAAGCCCGTCAACTTTAAAAGATGAGGTGGTGCTCGGAATAGAGAAATTTTTGCGTAAGTATTTAGTGGAGCTATAATTAAACATGCTGGAGATTCGGGAGATTTAGAGTAAAATACTAACCCGTCCGGGTCTTTACTCGGGCGGGTTTCTTGTTTTATATGGGGTCTTTCGCACGCCTGTCCACCGAAGCTTTAGCGTAGATGGAAAAGTGAAAATGATTCACAAACAATATACCCTCTATTCGAACGAATCGGGGTATATTGTTTGTTCGTAGGTACGAAAAAGTCGTAGTAAATTATTTAGCCAGCAAGTCGAGCACGACGTGGAATAAAGTCAAACCGAAGGCGCTAAAGCAAACAATTTGTAGCTCGCGGTAACCGCGGGCGGTTTTGCTAAGGCTGCGCCATGCTCCAGCACCGAGCCCGAAAACTATAAAGGCCACCACAAACCAGCCGATAAAGTTTAGGAGCGGTACCCCAAGGAAAATCCCTCCGTCCAGCCAAACCCAAGACTGCCAGACATGCTTGGCCATATACTCAATCGGTAAATCATAAATCACAGCTAGGAGAGAAGCAGAAGAAAACAGTATTAATTTACTTTTACGTTTCCCAAATCCAAGGATCAGTCGAGCACCCAAAAAAGCGGTCATTAAGGCCGTAAACCAGGAGATTGGAATCAAGTACGGAACACCCCCGATTTTCGAACCCAGAAAATCTGTATAATAATAATTGCTAAACACCTGACCGTCATTGACCCCCAAATACTCCATGACGTAACCAACCCCAGCGGCCAGTACAAAAATATATAGCGCCTTGCTCCATCCAATTTGTTGAATTGTAAACCCGAAAATTAAGAGAGCTGTCAGAATGACCCCTCCAAGAAAAAATTCTTGATACATAATCATGTCCGGGTTTACAACCAATAAAACCGCACACGCAATCACGACCACCGCATAAAAAATTGCCAAGGGATTTATTCTCATACGGCTCCTATTATCTCATTTTGTTTCAGGCTTGCCAAGACAGTCAACCGAGTTTATTATGTATTCGTATGCAAAAACTATCTTTAAAAGGCTTCGGTTGGGCTTCGGTGGTTGTTTACGGGCTCTTAAATATCGGTATTTTAGTTCATCAGGCCGTGCTTGGTTCAAGTGAACTTGGAGCTTATCACAACCAGTTCATCCAGATTCTTGCCCCTGGTTATCAAAGTCTTAATTTTGCCGGAGTGGCGATTGTTTTGGTTGAGGCGTTTGTCTATGCTTGGATTTTTGCGGCTATATTTGTATGGGTTTACAACCATTTCGCACAAAAATAATTGGTCTGTTTTTTCTTTTGTCCGGCCTGAGCCTACTTGGTGCCGGTTGTTTTGGTTTTAGTGATTCAAATCATGAAGTAGTCATGACCTCTGGAAAGTATTCATCTGACAGGTTGATCACTCTGCGCGACACCACTGCTCATTCGCCACAGATCGGTCTGAATTTCATTAAAACACACGGGGATCCGGCAATACCGGACGAGATTGAAGAAGTGGCTTGGGTTTTGGCAGATCTTAAAAGGCTTGGGGCCCAACTGTCACGACAAATAGTTGGTTCCGGAATGTATTGGGACCAGATTGAACCAAATGACAATAAGTGGTTTTTTGATCCAACCATTGAATATTTTGAGTCAGAGTCAAACCTGGTAAATGTGGGAGATTTGCACAACCTGCAGTATGCCTCGGCTACCCCTCCTTGGTCAGAAGTTTGGATGGAGCCGGGTAATGAGGATCATCTTGATTACCTTAACAACACGGTTGTTCGGTTTAAAGATTACGTTGAATATTGGGAGCCGGGTAATGAACTTGCTCATTGGCGGCGTTACGCTGAAGATCCATTAACCTCCGGAATTATTGGGCCGGATGATGGTGATTATACTGCTGAAGATCGAGTTTTGTTTTTACAATTTGTGGCTGATTTTGTACATGAGAAGGACCCGGACGGACAGGTAATTTATCCCGGACTTGGTGGGGTTAGTGATTACAACCTGTCAGAACTTGCCATAACACTTGAAAAAACTGAACCTGGTACTTTTGATGTTTTTTCTTTTCATGATTATGGTCCATGGTGGACTTTGCCCCATAAATATAATCAGGTTTACGAGGTTGTGTCAGAATATGAATCTGATCCCCGAATCTGGGTTACGGAAACCGGGGTCACCTCGGATCCAACGTTAAGTGTCCGAACCAGTTATCCAAATTCACCGGAGGAGCAGGCGGCTGATGTCTGGCGCAGGTTGGTTATTCTTTATGGAGCCGGGGCAGAGCTCGTAGCCTGGCACACCCACGTGAGCTCTCCGCCAAGCCCGGACAATATGTGGCGTGATTATGGCTTACTTTCTTATGCCGGAATTGAAAAGCTGTCATACTATTCATACCAACTTCTTACGAGCAAGTTAATTCCGTTTGAGGAGGTTGAAGTGATTTCGGAGGGGGATTACGAAGCCAAGACCGGGGTGTGGGTTTATCGGTTCAAGACTTTGGACGGTGATCGTTACGTGCTTTGGAGTCCGTTTGAGGACAACTATGAGCTTGACCTGTCTCTTGCAGAGGTTCGAGTCATAAAAACAGTTCCCAGTTTTGAGGATGAGGAAATAATGTTTGAGGTTGAAATTTTAGAAAATGAAAATGGACCAATTACGGTTCCAATCAGTTCCACACCGGTCTTGGTGGAATCTTTATAGAGTCTATTCGCAGTATTTTTTAATGTTTTTCATTGAAGATCCACTCAAACATGTCTGAATCAGCAATATCGGCAGGTGCAAAAAGTTCCTGGCGGTGTTTTTTCTTGGGTTGAACACCCAAGTGTTGGGTAAAGGATTTGCTCTTATTTTGTTTTTCTGATATTTGCTGAAAAGCTTTCATGGCAAAGGTGGAACACAAAAAAGCGTTTTCATGAATAAAATAGTCCGTGGCCTTGAGTAGGATTTTTGGAGAAATACGTACCAAAAGAGGGGCCAGAAATAGACCAACCAATCGACTGTAGTCGTACGGTTGATCCAAGTTTTTTAAAATAAAATTCAAGACAATGTCTTGTTTTTGTTTTTCTGTTAAGTTTGGAAAACGACGCACTCCAATGTCATATAACAAAGTTCGGTCAGTGTATTTTTTTAGTTGATGAATTTCAATACCGCTGTAGGCTGCTTCAACAATGAGTGGCCCTCCGATTGGCATCTCGGATTTTGGTTTAAAGATAAGGGCAATGTGATTCCAATAACTTCCTGTACCCTCCTGAATCCGTTTTGTTATTGGACCCTTTCGTTTATGAAACAACAAAATGTCAGCTGTTTCCAACTGTTCTTCAATAACCGGCCATTTTTTCTTCAAGGTTTCTGGTTTCATGCTAATGTTTATTGTAGATCCATTTAATGTTTTTACTGCGAGCAATATCACCCGGGCTTGTCAGCTCTTCTAGTTCAATTGGGGACCAAACCCCTTCTTTAAAAACAACACGTGATTTGTATTTATCACCCAATGCATCAAAGAAAGCTTTTTGAATCAAGCTAGAACAGCTAAATCTTTGTCGACGCAAAATCCAGTAGCGTAGAGGTGGAAGCATGGCCGCAAGAAGGATTTCAATATAGTGCCACGGCCAGTATGGGGCATCAACATTGGTTAGCATAAACAAACGAACCTCCTCACGCTCTTCTTTTGATAAACCTTCAACCCGGACAATTCCCACGTCGTATCGGTGAGGTTCGTTGAAATATTTATCAAGTCGGTGCAAAGCTACACCACGTGAGCCAACCAGCCCGGCTAACCCCGGCCGGATTGACTCAACAATTACCGAGTAGAGCATTTCGTTTTTAGAACTGCGGGGGTACATCACCAGCGCGGCATGATCCCAGTAAGAATCCGTGACCATGCGCAGAAAAAAACGAAACAAACTTTGTTTATGATGAACCAAAATAATGTCCACCGGCTTAAGCTGTGGAGTAGGTCCATTTATTTTCTCGAGCGGTGTCCTTTTATACCGTTTTCCTCCAGGTTTGCTCATGTGGTTAAATTATAGCATTATGGAAGAAGAATTAAAAAATTTTTTATGAACAAATTGATGATCGGTTTAATAATGTTGCTCGGTTCTATGTTGATAGGGCAACAAGTTTTAGCTTTTGCCTGTTATGAGGATCCGATATATGAGCGTGATTGGCACGGCATTTATGATATTGCCGCTTTTGTGCGCGATAACCCGTGTGTTGACGGGACAACTGTGCTCGAAACTGTGGCTGCCGGAACTGTAGTGCAGATCAATGGAGAGACCGATGGTTGGTACCGAGTGATTACGCCGAATGGAGTAGAGGGTTGGACCGGATCGGCCTTAATGAGTCTTACCGACGCTGCTATTACCGAAGTGGATGAACCAGAGGAAGAAGATCCAGTGCCAACTCTTTATGATACTTCAAGCATTACTGATCGCACCGTTGGCTACATCTTGCTACAGACTGAGCAAAACGGTGAGGCTTGGTACGTGAATCCAGAAGACAAATTACGTTATTACATGAAAGACGGCCCAACTGCGTATGAAATGATGCGTTCCTTTGGGCTTGGGATTACTGACGCTGACCTTGATGATATTCCGGAAGTAGATGATACGGATGAGATGGATAGATCGTCTAGTATTTGTTCGAGCAATGATCTGGCCGATCGGCTCAAAGGAAAGATCTTGCTCCAAGTCGAACAACATGGTGAAGCCTGGTATGTTGATCCGGATATTTGCCGCCGCATTTATATGCGTGACGGAGATGCCGCCTACAGCATCATGCGCTACCTGAGTCTTGGAATTACAGATGCAGATTTATCAGCCATTGATGAAGGAGACATGGAAGACGTTTATATTGAATATGAAACTACAAGTTCGACCACGGCCTCATCGGCCAGCTCGAGCTCGAGTAGTGAGCTAACAATTAGTTCGTACCAGCGCGGAGAGGTGCCAAGTGGAGTTGATTTGATGGAAGTAAACGAGTACTGGTTGGATGAGATTAATGATTTGCGCACGGCAGCAGGACTTCGCGAGCTGGTGCTTGATCAACGTTTTATTGACTCGGCCACGGATTGGGCCGGCTATGAAGGAGAAGAGGTTGGATATTCCACACACACTCGCCCGGACGGCTCTAGCATGCACGAGTGGATCGAAGAGTGGGATTATGATTGGACCGAGCGGTATTCAGCCGATGGATGGAACGAAAATTACTTTACCGAGAATATTTCGTGGAATTATGTTTCCGGAACCACCGAATCGGTCAAAGATATGATGGATCAAACCATTGATTGGATGCTCGCCGAAGAGGGTTACAACGGTGCCCACTACCGCTCAATTTATCACGAAGATTGGAACACCGTCGGTACGGGCATGTACTTTGAACCAAACGGAAATAATTATAAAGTCTATCTCGTGATCCATTATGGAAGCCTTGAAATCTAGGGGTTGACGAGAAGTTAAAAATCGGGAAACCTCGAGTCTTGGCTTTGACCAAGAGGAGGAGTGAACCGTGAGCAAACACAAAAGTTTGACCCGAATCGCTATCGTGGCCGCCATCATGGGTGCGGCCGGTGTGATGATGTGGATCACCTTGCCTCTGGCTGGGGCACAGTTTCGGATTGTCACATGATTCCACTTGCAATCACGTACTTGATCTACTGCGAAATCGTCGCGGTGCTGTACTGGGTGTTCACCTGGGGCGACAATGGTACGAGTTCGAACTATTATGATCCCGGTGTCATGAGCTTAAGCAGTCGTGGCGGCTCGCGGCCCGTCCATCTGGGTGCCGCGTTCGAATCAGAAGAGCGACGATTAGCTCGATGAGCAAGCTCAAGTTGCGTCTGGTGCTCGCTGATGATGAAGCCAATCCAACCAAGTTGATGATGATGCTTGAGGACATGATGCGGTACGTGAAAGGGGAAGTGAGAGTGGAGTCACTCTCGGTTTTATCTGCTGTTCACACTCTAATGTTTTCCGATTTTACCACTGTGCTCGCCTTCATCAAGCAGGGACAGGACCGTGGTTGCTCGGATAAAGATCTGGTCGACAAGATCGGTATCAGTCCCGAGCACATGAGCCGTATCAAGGACGATCACGCCCCGCTCACCGAAGAAGTGGCCATCAAGGTCGAGGAAGTCATGGCCGAGATGGGAATCGATACCTTCTCTACTTCCGATACCGCTGCCGGATCCGAGTGATCTTGCGGCGGTCAATTTTTTGTCTCGAGTTCCATACCCCTTATTCGTACGAATAAGGGGTATAACAAATTGATCTCATCGGGATATTCGCACGAAAGTGAAAATGAAAAAATAAACCAAAAACCCCGAGCACATGCCCGGGGTTTTGTTATCATGATAACTTAGCCGGTTGACTGGGTTCCCGTTTCTTGAATTGCTTGATTCTGTTTCATCATTTCATCAAAGCTCTGGATTTGATCTGGACTAACGGTGTGGTCTTGAATCTCATCTTTTTTCCACGGCATCCAGGATTTTTTGGTGGTTACTCGGATTGTTACCTGTGAACCATCTTCGTTACGAGATAGTATTTTCCCCTTTGCACCGAGCCCGTCACTAACTTCAAAAGTTACTGTCTGGTTCATCAGGGCATCAATCGTTGAGGTTCGAAGATCAGCTGAGGATTCGCTTTCCGCAGCCAGTTCCATGGCCGCCGCCCGAACATCAGCCCCGATTTCAACGTTTTCTTTGGACCAGTCCTTGTCTCCACTTAGTGCTTCTCGTTTGGAAACGGGATCAGAGGTTTTACCTTTTTCGACGGCCAAGCCTTCTTGTTTAGCCTTGGCTACCATTTCCGGACTGATTTTCCGAACATTATCATTTGCTCCTCCTCGTTCGATTTGGTCCTCCGGTAGAGTTGATTCCGTGCCTTCTTGTTTAGACATTAAGGCTTCTTCTGGAACCTTCTGTATTTCTTCTGACATAATAATAGAGTTATTAACAACTAGAAGTATTATGCTAGAATCAGCCAAATTCGTCAAATCATAAAACCCCGAATTTGCTCGGGGTCTTATGGCGGACCGGACGGGATTCGAACCCGCGATCTTCGCCGTGACAGGGCGACGTGTTAACCGCTTCACTACCGGTCCACAACCTCATGTGGCGAAATATTAACACAGTTTTGGGTATTTGACAAGAGGGTATAATTCGTGTATATTTAGGTCACATATGATGATTTTCAGCAATAATAATCGAAATAATATTAATTTCCGGCCCGGCTGGATTGCTTAAGTTGTATTCAAAAACGATTAAGCGACCAGCCAAAGGGCTGGCCGTTTTATTTTTCACCGTCGCTAAAGCTTTGGTGGACAAGCATTCCCCGGTAGTTCAAAGGCAGAACGCCACGCTGTTAACGTGGATGTTGTTGGTTCGAGTCCAACCCGGGGAGCCAAATTGTATGTTCGGCGTATTAACGGCTGTTTTTCTTTATCAGAAAAAAGCGGAAACGCACCTCATTTTTATTCTGGATTTTCTCTGAAAAAAGTTCGAATTTAGTTCAGAGTTCGGAGCCAAGTAGAGTTAATGCCCCGCTTTTCTCTTTGCAGAAAAATATATTCGGGTAAGTGATTAGGGAGGTTTTTTCAATGACAAAGAAGTGGTATACTGAGAGTGAAAGTATTTACTTCAAGACAATATTTGTAAAAGAGCTATTTGGCACCGTTTTTTTGCTCATCAACCATTAAAGCAAATATGAAATACAAGAAACTTTTTGAACCGGTGACAATCGGTTCTCTAAAAATAAAAAATCGTTTAGTCATGCCGCCGATGGTAAGAAACTACGTGGATAAAAAAGGTTTGGTTACATCGCGCTATCTTGCTCATATTGAGCGAATAGCAAAAGGAGGGGCTGGCATGCTTATTCTTGAAGCGAGCTTTATCGATCCGCGGGGAAAAGGCTTCGTTAATGAGCTTGGGATTCATTCGGATGCCGTGATTCCCGGGTTAAAAAAGTTAGTGAAAGTCGCCCATAAAGAAGGTGCCGTGATAGGACCCCAGCTTTATCATGCCGGCAGGCAAACATCTTCAAAAACGACCGGCAAGCAACCCCTGGCTCCTTCGGCTATTCCCGATCCTACGATAAATGAAGTTCCTCACGCACTTACTCAAGCAGAGATAAAAAAAATAGTGGCTCAATATGCCGCGGCGGCCGGTCGCGCGAAAAAAGCCGGCTGTGATTTTGTGGAACTGCACGGTGCCCACGGTTATCTCATTACACAATTTCTTTCTCCTTTTTCAAATAAAAGAACCGATAAGTACGGAGGATCCTTTGAAAATCGTTTTAGGTTTGCGAAAGAAGTGATTCAGGCTGTCCGCAAAGAAGTTGGAGATGAGTTTATCATGACAATTCGTTTATCAGCGGACGAGTTCGTCCCCGGTGGCCTCAAAGTTAAAGACACTATTCGTATTGTAAAAGAGTTAGAGAGATTGGGTATTGACGCCGTGCATATTTCAGCCGGTAATTATGCCTCCTACGCGCAGGGAAAAATGATTCCTCCGATGGCTGTCAAGGATGGCGTATTGCTAGATTTGGCGGCTCAAGTGAAAAAAGCAAGCAAGCTTCCTCTTATCGCCGTTGGGAAAATCCGAACGCCAAAAATGGCGGAAAGCATCTTGAAGAACGGTCAAGCTGATTTCGTGGCTTTGGGACGAACGTTGCTGGCTGATCCGGACTGGCCAAACAAGGTTCTATCCGGAAAGGAAGGCAAAATTAACCCGTGCATTACTTGCAATCAAGGTTGTATCTCTCGATTATTCGCACAACAAGATGTTTGGTGCACGGTTAATCCGGAAACGAGCAGAGAACAACAATTTTTAAAGCCGGCAAAGAAAAAAAGAAATGTCGTGGTCGTTGGTGGAGGACCCGCCGGTCTAGAAGCGGCGCGTACTGCGGCAAAGCGTGGTCATAAAGTCACCTTGTATGAAAAATCAGCGCGTCTTGGTGGACAATTGTTCGCCGCCTCCGCCGCCCCACATCGCGAGGGTTGGCAGGAATTGCGGAAAACATTGGTGCGAGATGTTAAAAGCTTGGGGGTGAATGTGAAGCTGAAAACCATGTTTTCATCATCAACTTTGAAAAAAATAAAACCGGACGCCATTATCATCGCGACCGGTTCCTCTGCGGTGCGGCCTGATATCCCCGGGGTAGATAGAAAACATGTTTTAATTGCCAGAGACCTTTTGGAAAAAAAAGCAAAAGCAAAAGGAAAAGTTGTGGTTGCGGGAGGGGGTTGTGCCGGCGCTCAAACGGCGGAATACCTTGCTGACAAGGGGTTGCCAGTCACCATTGTCGAGGCCTCGGGCGAAATTGCGCTAGATGCTCCCGTGGATGATAGAACGCTTTTGTTAGGACGCTTGCAAAAAAAGAACGTCAAAATGCTATTGTATACAAAAGTAATGGAAATTGGTTCAGACACGGTTTCCATTGAAAATACTCAAGGGATAAAAACCATACCGGCCACAACGGTTGTCCTCTGTTTGGGGTCTCAACCCAATGATGGTTTGGCTAAAGAATTGAAGAAATCAGTCAAACGAATAACGATCGTTGGCGATGCTGTAAATCCCCGCCGTGTGACTGAGGCAATGGCAGAGGGCGCGTTAGCGACACTGGCATTATAAATCAATCAAGTGTACCCGGTTAAATTAAAAGTACATTGATATGTTTTTATTTGGTTTAAATAATAGTTTTAACATCATCTGCGACCTTGAGCCAAAAATTAAAAACCGAGATAATGGTTTCTATTTTTTAATTAAGAAAGGGGGTGGGGGGGAAGGGTTTTAGGATCTTTTTTGTCCGCTTTCGTTAGAGGAGGACAGACAGTCTTAATCTTTAAGCAGGCAAAAAATAGTCCGGAGATTTGAAGCCATACGTTAATTACTTCAAAAAAGGAGGACACTCCTTTATCGAACTCTTTCCGGTTCAAGACCAATGTCCGCGAGGAGGCAATCAGCGAGCCTCCGGCCACAAGTATGGTCGGATTCGTTTTGCAAAGGTCGTCTCGGGACACCTTCCCCTCTTCAACCAGTCGGTCCAGTCCGATTTCCTATTTTCACCGTCGCTTTGCGAGCTATGGTGAGCAAGTGCTTTAATAAAAGGCAAGGTCAATATATGGTTTTTTATCGTTCAATACTAAAATATCAGCTGTGTTTAATTCGATATTTTTTTACACAGCATCTTATAGCAATATGGTATAATATTTTTAATGAAGCCAAGTCTAACAAAAACAACCTCGGGTTTTACTTTAGTTGAAATGCTATTAGCCATAGCAATTATTGTGATTGTAGTGGTAGTGGTTTTTGTGGCGGTTGATCCGGCACGTCGTTTAGCGGAAAGTCGGAATGCTGAGCGTTCAGTTGAAACACGGGAAATCATGGATGCTTTATACCTCTATTACACTGACTATACAGCCATGCCGGCAGGAGTGGATACAAGCGTTAAAATGATCGGGACAGCCGGGAGTGGTTGTGAGGCTTCCTGTGAAGTTGAGGTTGCTTGGCTAAAACCGGATTCAGGCAGTTGGCTAGATTCTTTGGCTCAGATTACCAAAGACGCATTTGTGGTTCCAACGGCTTTTGCAGCTCCAATTAACGGGGTCATGAACGCGACAGATAATCCGCCGGTTATTTATTTAGCTGAAGTCAGTCCCACCAAAGTACGGCCAGGCGACACCATGTTGATCAGGGTTGAGGCCGGAGACAATATCGGGATTGAATCCGTGATGGCTGACATGGCCGGGATCGAAACGGTTGAACTCGAGTTGGTAGAAGGAAGTGTTGGTAGTGGAGTGTGGGAAGCCGAATGGTTAGTTCACAGCACTGAAATCAAGGATTATACTACCATTGTTTCGGTTACGGATGTTGACGGTCTTGAAACAACTACTCCGATTTTATGGACTGATCCGCCGGTTAGCGGTTGGCGTTCACCAACGAGCTACGTTGACCCCGGAAACCAGTGGACCAATGAAACCAACATTTTTGACGGAAATTCCACTACTTATGGGTCAAACAATTATGGCGGGGCCGGATTTGGTCAGTTTATTGAATTAAACATGGCTTCAACCATTCTTTCGGACCGGCTTCGTGTTAAAGCCGATTACACTGATGCGATTATTGCTAACGTAGACATTGATGTGTATTCCGGTGGAAGCTGGGTTGATGTGTTTGATGGAGGAGATGAAGCAACTTGGAACGGTCAGTTTGCAGAGGTGACGTATCCGCAAATGAATGTTGATGCGGTCCGCTTCCGGTATAATTATGCCGCCGGAGGGTATTATTACTGGCTTTATGAGCTTGAGGTGTATGAAAACGCCGCAGTGGTAGTTTCACCGGTTTGTGGTTCGCTTTATGCTACCGCTATTCAAAAAAATACAGCGGTGTTGCATGAGGTGGTTGATGATGATGGTGGTGAGCCGTGTGATGTTCGTTTTAATTACGGAAAAACATTGGGCTACGGAACCAATACCGGTTGGCATTCTGATGTAACGAGTGGTGAACTGGTCAATCAGTTGATCTCGGGTTTAGACACCGGTACCACTTATTACTATCGAGCTGAACTGACTAATTCAGCCGGAACAACATATTGTACCGGTCAGCAATTTACTACAACCGTCAATGATGTGGATTGGTTGATTCCAACCGGGCACAACGATCCGAGCGGAGCCTGGGAATATGAAGTTGATGCGTATGACGACACCACCTCTACTTTTGCCCGTGACTACCATGCTATCGGGGACGGGTTAACGAGTGAATATATTTATCTTACTCATGACTCCTTGGCCATGGATGGAGTGCGTTGGTATGCTCGTGGAGGTGATGAGGTGGACAATGTTGAAGTAGATGTATTCAAAGACAGTTCTTGGGAAAATGTTTATGATGGTCCGGTGAGTGATTTGGCTTGGATGCAGGCTAGCTTTGCTCAAGGTATTGTGAGCCAGGTCCGGTTCAGGTTTACTACCCCGTACTCAAATCGAGGTTTTTACTGGGAATTATTTGAAGTTGGAATTCACAAGTCGTCCGCCACAAGCGAAGGAGAGTGTTTGGATTTGGCCGTGGATTTGGCTCCGGAATATATTGCTGAAATGCCAGTTGATCCTTTAGATGGAACTCAGGCTCAGACCCTATATGCCATTCGTCAGCGTCTTGGTGGGGCAGTGGAAGTGATTGCGTGCAATGCGGAGCTGGACGAGGAGATTTACGTTGAGCGTTAAGGTAATAAAAAAAGACGCCCGCCGGAACACACGTTCCCGGCGGGTTTTTACGTAGTAGAGTTGAGTTGTTGGGCACGCTGGTCAAGCTCGAGACCAATAGTCCCGGTGGTGAGTCCGGTGAGTCCAAACCCGATGAAGTACCAGACCAGCCGATCAACAAGTCCGATATCGGCCAGACCGTAAAGGGCCACAAGCATGGTGATTGCCAGGAAGGTCTGGATGACCAGGCAAAGGAGGGTTGGACCCCTTGAGGATCTTGATGATTATTTCATCCGCCCCTTACTGGACGCTTGTCGGTAAATGAGGAAGATCCCGGCACATCCGGTGAGGCCGAAGAAGCCGGCTCCGAGCACCATGCCGGCAAAAGGCATTTTACCAGCGGATTCAAGCCAGATGAAGAAGATCACGGCTGCCCAGGCCAGAGCAGTCAGACCGATGCTGAAAGCGTATCCTGCGAGCGAAGTGTCACTTCCGTTTCTCATCCCGAACCCCTTTCTCCCAAAAGTCGGGAAGAGATTAGTTTGCTTGATTTTCGTTGTTTTGTCAAGGATTTGGTATACTGGTGAGGTATGAAAAATAAAATTGCGGTGATTGGAGCTGGGAACATGGGAACAGCTCTGGCTCAACTTATTGCATCAAATGGTCATGCTGTAGCGCTTTGGAACCATGATCCAAAGCTATTGGAGCGAATTGCCAAAACCAGGCAGTCATCTTTTTTGCGTGGCATAAAACTTCACAAGGATATTGTTCCGGTGTCGGATTTGGCAGAGGTAGTAGAATCAGCTGAGGTTGTGTTTTTGACCGTGAGTTCTCCGTACGTGCGAAAGGTGGCTGCGGAGTTAGCCGCGTTCATTGATTCTAGAACCATTGTGGTTAGTTCGGCCAAGGGGATTGAGATCAAGTCGGGATTGACCATGGCCGAGGTGGTGGCTCGAGAATTGAAATCTGTGAATCGCCGCCGTTTAACGGTTTTGTCCGGCCCGTCATTGGCTGATGAATTTGTTCGTGGAGTTCCTACCGGAGTGGTGCTGGCGAGCCCTGATCGTTTATCTGCCAAACAGGCGCGTCGACTGTTGGAAAACCAATCTTTCAAAGTTGAAATATCATCGGATGTTGTTGGAGTGGCACTTTGTGGAGCTTTAAAAAATGTGTATTCAGTTATGCTTGGTTTGTGTGAGGGGCTTGGTTATAAAATGAACGCCAAGGCTTTGGTGGCCACGCTTGCCTTAAAAGAAATGGAAGCTTTAGTGAAAGCGGCGGGTGGCAAAGCCGAAACAGTGGGAGGCTTAGCCGGACATGGGGATTTAATGGTCACCGCTTTTGGCAAAAGCCGGAACCGGCAGTTTGGTAAAAAGCTGGCCAAGTGCAAAAGTTGTCAGAATCTGCTTGAGGGAAATACGCAAACCATAGAAGGTTTGGAGACCGCCGCCGCCGCTGCTAAGCTGGCTCGTAAACACAAGTTGGTTCAACCATTACTTCACACCGCAGAATTGATTTTGTTTAAAAATAAACCACCAGCCCGGGCTGTGGAAAAGTATTTTCAAACAATAAAATTATAATAGATCAACCCCCGGTCGGCAGATGCCTTCCGGGGGTTGTGGGTTGGTGAGATCCAGCTCAGCGATTGTAGTGGTAGCCGAGCTGGGCGAGCATGTCCGCGGCCGTGTCGTCGTCGAAGCAGACGAACGGGCCGTCGTAGACGTGCGGGGGGAGGGTGGGTGAACCGAGCGCCTGGCGGAGGTACTCGGCGTCCTCACCCGTGTAGCAGGCGCGGCCGTTGACCTTGTAACCGGTCACGGTCACGGTTTTCTTGTCCGTGTCCGTGTCTACCGGGCAGTCGGAGTCCGCGTCACTCCCCTCACAGCAGGGGACGCGCAGGTACTCGCGGCCGTTCACCTCTTCCACCTTGACCCCTTCCGGAATCACGGTGGGGGTCGTGTCCACGGTCGGCTGGCTCTTCGGGTTGTTGCCGAAGAACCAGATGCCGAGCCCGAGCAGGGCAGTGAACACCCCACTTGCGACCACCGCCGCGAGCAGGGCGAAACCGAGGCCGAAGGCCATGCCTCCACACCCGAGCCAGGCCGCGTTCGACGAGCCCGAGCCCGAATCCGAGCCGGAGCCCGAACCCATTCCCGAACCCGAACCCGTTCCGGAACCCGAGCCCGAGCCCGAGCCCGAGCCTGAACTCGTTCCGGCGGTACCCGCCGGCGGAACGGCAGCCGGCACGTTGAAGTGCACCAGATACCGCTCGCTGATCGGGTTAGCCGAATCCGCGCACTCGACTCGGAGCTCGAGCTCCACCGGTCCGTCCGCGGTCGGAGTGACCGCGATCGTGACCGGCTCCGTACCGTGGGTGATCACGTGGGTGGCCTGACCGTGGTCGGCCGCGCCCTCGCTCACAGCCCAGTCACAGTCTCCGCCGCGGCGGATGACGCGGAAGTCCACGTCCATCCCGTCGTGCGGATCGGACTTTTCGAATTCGAGCTCGACCAGCCCGCCCGTGGGCAGGTCGCCGAGGTCAAGTTCGAAGTCGTGGGTGGCGCTCTGGGGCGCCGGTTGCAGGTTCTGTTGTTTCGTCAACGAAACGCCCATGGCATCCTCCCTATCCTTTTTTGAAAAAAATCTTACTCGCAGAAAATCCTGCAAGTTTGACTGAGTAATATATCATAAATTAGGCAAAAAGTCAACCCAAAACCATAAACACCCTATATTATTAAAGAAAAACAGCGTTTTGCTCATTGCAAGCAAAACGCTGGTCAAAGGGTGTGTTCCAGGCAGTTGCCGTGAAACTTACCCGTAGAGTCCAGGTTGTCCGGGGCAGCCAAGCACCTATAGGTGTTGCCGTCCGGGCATCCGGTGATGATAAGGTAGGGAACCCCGTCCGCATCCAGAGCCAGCTGGTAGTCGTGGCAGTATTTGCTTTCCTTGGGACGTTCTGTGGAACGTGCTGTGCAGTAGAGGAAGGACCCGTCCGAACCGATTTCATCAGCACAAATTCGGTCAATCCCGTCATTGCACTCACTTATTTCGATCCAGGTGTTGCCTCGCGCAGATTGCTCCAGCACGGTTCGGCATTCAGCCGGGGGGAGTTCAGGTTCATCGAAACAGTCGTAGGGTGAGATCTGGGTACCCCTGCGGTGGTAGAAACCAAGGCAGGTGGTGGTGATGTCCGGGTCCGTACAGAAACGGACCTTGAGCCCACCTTGTTCCAAATCAACACCGGTAAAGCGCCAGCAACCGGGCAGGGTGTCCCGCTCTGCTTGCTCTGTCTGTTCCGGGGCCGGTTCGTCACTCCCGGGTTCGACTGGCTCAACGGCCGGTTCGGCTGAAGCAAGGGCATCATCCGATTCAGCCGGTTCGTCCTCGATTACAATACCCAGCTTTGACTCGGCGGCGGTTGCAGGCTCCGCGGTCGAAGCGGTCGGCTCACTTGTTTCAAGTTCTGCCAACCATTCGGCATCGTTTACAGCTTTGTGTCCGTCTCTGTCGTCGTCTCTTAGGTATACATCGCCGTCGTCTGCACCCTCCGGCTCGTCGTTCATATTAGACAGAGCGTACCAGGGTTTGCCTGAGGCCGGGATCAGCTCTTCAGCCAAAATGAACCAGCTACCAATGAGAGCCACAATACCAAAGGCCGACAGAAGAACGATCGGGCTTGGTCGATCGATCCGGAAGGGTCGGGTTATCTCTAAGCTTTCATCATCATCGAAAACCTGGTGCACGACCAGTTCCTTTTCGTTGTCCTCTGACCATGGCGGATCGTTTATGGCCTCGCCCTTTTCAAATGACACTGAAGCCGTAGCCCCGTACTCGTCCGGATCAGATTTGGGATTTTCTGGGGGTGTATCCGGTTCAGGTTCCACCGTGTCTTCGATCAGGGGCAGGCCCTGTTTCAGATGTTCACCCAAAGCGCCCTCCACGATTCCGGCAATCTTGTCCGGGTCGTAAAGTGCGCGTTGGGAAGGCTGATTTTCCATCGGAGAAAATTCGGGCTTCTCCTCTGCGCGCGGCTCCCGCTTTTCCTCCACAACCTTGGCAAAGCCCGGAGTTCCAACGGCCTGGAAACTATTGTTCGTCCCGAACTCACCGGTCGCGCTTTCATCAAGTGTCAGGCTTTCAAGTTCCTGGCTGGGAAACGGATCCTCACTAACTCCACCTTCCGGCAGAGGGAAGCTTGGATCAGTAGAATCCAATGGAACACTGATTTCATTCCCGCCCTGGAATCGGCTCGGGATATCTTCAGTAGCCTCGCCGTCACCACTTGCCAAGCTGATCGGTCCGAGCGGGGGATCCTCAAGGGTTTCGACCGGCAGTCGAAAAACCAGCTCGGTGGTCGTTGTTCGCACCTTAAGTTTGGCGTCATCGGTTCCATCGTTGATGACCAGGAATGAGAACTGACCGTTGGCGTCAGTCTGGCTGATGATTTTTTGACTCGGCCGTACATAGGTTTGATTGAATTGTGCCGAGAAAAAAATGTTCGGACTTCCCGTGATGATGAAACCGCAATTTGGTTCAGGATCAAGACTCGGTTGACGCAGGGTGGTCAGGGTCAGGGGGCGGCTGGTTCCGTAGAAGGGGATGACCGCCTCGACTTGCCCGGTGGCGTTGTCCTGAACTCCCTTAAGGGTGACGACCGGTTTGATGTCATGCTTGATACAGAGCACGAATTCGGTCTTCAGTCCCAATCTTGAGATCTCGGCTACAACATGGTGTGTGCCGTAGGCAAGTTCGACCAACTCTTTGCTCTGGCTGAAGCCCTCGGGACCGAAGCGGCTCATACAAAGAGGCTTCTGCCGCCCGGCTTCCATCACGTACCAGCGCACTGACGGGAGAAGCTCCACCCGAGCGGGTGTGTCTTCGTTCTCATCAACTGCTTTTACTGAGAGCGTGATCTTTGGCCAGGGGAGTCCGGCGGCGATCACGATCGTCTTTTCGGCCTTGCCGACCGGTACCAGTTTCATTCCCTGGTCCTCCTTGGGTTTTATGTTATAAAGAGCCTCTATCGCTTCATGGGATTGGATTCCCATGGTGGGTAAACTTAGCATTATTTTTGCCCCTCGTCAATTGTTTTTTAAGAATAGAAAAACAGGGTCTTACCCCTGTCTTGTACACGCTGTTTTTTGCTAAGTTACTTGGTCTTAGCCACAATAGCACTAAATACTTCCGGATTGTGTTCGGCCAGATCAGCTAAAATTTTTCGATCAACCTCAATATTGGCTTTTTTAAGTCCGTTCATTAAAACACTGTACTTTGTACCATTAGCTCGAGCCGCGGCATTAATTTTTGTCTGCCACAAGCGGCGGAAAACTCGCTTTTTGGCTTTTCGGTCTCGGTAAGCATAAGCCCCGGCTTTAAGTGCGGCTACACGGGCTAAACGCAATTTTGATTTGCGTCCCCACATGTATCCTTTGACGCGTTTTAGCAAATTGCGGCGCTTTTTCGCATGAATTGTTCCTCGTTTTACTCGTGGCATATAGAATTCTGTCGGCGGAAATGATCAATCATCAATGATCAATTTTCAAATAATAGTATCAATATATTATGAGTAGGGAAGTAGGTTTTTAATGGCTTTGTTGTGAGTTTTGGAAAGCTCACTGTCTCGGCGCTTATTACGGGTCACTTTTCCTGAATCTGAAGAATTAAAATGATCCTGGCCAGCGGTTCGTTTCATGACCTTCTTGTTTTTGGTGATTTTTACACGCTTAGCCAACGCTTTGTGGGTTTTCTGCTTCATAAATTTGTGTCGGGAGTATACAATAACGCCTTAAATTTGGCAAGTCCCACCCGGTATAACTTATTCCCGAGCTAAAATAGTGGTTAATCGGCCACCCTGTTTGGTGATTGGTTGCTCTACTCTAATTGAGTAGGTTTCTTTAAGTTTTTCTGTAAATTTAGCCACAACATCCTTGGCTACGTCAGCGTGAGCCTTTTCTCGACCTCGCATGACAATTTCTACCCGAATTTTATCGCCACGCTCCATGAACTTTATGGCTCGTTCTAGACGTACATTAAAATCGTGTTCACCAATTCTGGGAGACAAGCGAATCCCTTTAACATCCACTTCTTTAGATTGAGCACGTTGTTTCTTTACCTCCTTTTCTTTTTGGTATTTAAACTGACCCCAATCCAGAATTTTGCAAACCGGTGGGTTGGCTTTCGGTGACACCTCAACGAGATCCAGCTCATGCTCTTCGGCTTTCTTAATGGCTTCGCGTGTTGGCAGGATTCCAAGAGCCTCGCCGTTTTCGTCAATAACGCGAACTTCTTCCGCTTTGATTTTGTTATTGATCTTGTATTGCGGAGTGTCAATTTTAGGTTTTCGATTACGGTGTCGATGAATACGCATTGTATTTTGGTTAAGGGATTAGTCTTTTGTGGGCAAAGGCTGTGCCTGAGCCGGACTTTAAGTATTTTTCAAATTGGGTTGCTTTTTCTTGACTAGTAAAGGAAGCAAGAAATATCAGTTTCCAAGGTTTATATTTAGAGGTATGTTTTATCTATCCTCGATTATGTCTTTGCAATCGATCTTTGATGTCTGTAGTAAATTCTTTGTAGATTTAGTCTGGATAAATTAAACTTTTTAAAATGTATACATGATACATATTGTGTGGTTTACCATCCGTAGCTCCATGGCCTATTTCAGAGTCCCCCTACGCTCCTTCGGAGCTTCGGAGGACATCCTTCACTCGATGATTAGAAGACATTAATGAAGCGAAGGATGGTGGAGATGGCGGGAATCGAACCCGCGTCTGAAAGCTTTAATGATTCACATCTACAAGTTTAGACCGGTTTGGAAATACACCAATCGGTTTATAACCGGACAAACAACGATTGGTGGTGCTCGTGGCCATTCCTCGTCCCAACCTCACGAACCAAGGCAGGGCACAGCTTGAAGTGAATGACACCCGAACGTTTTGCTATCAAGCATAGCAAAACAGGATGGGCTGGTCCCGTTAAACGGGATCGAACTCGCTATTAAGCGACAGCCATGGCAAAGCTAGGTGCGCGGAATGCGTCCCGAACTTTGGTGAGTAAATTGGCATTTGTACTCGTTGCCAGTCAGGATTTACGAGGTTGACTAGCGCCCTCGACTTGCCGCGAAACATAGGGAGCTTCCATCGAAGCCAAGCATCCCCATGGAAAAAATTTTTCAAGGTTCAATGATCAATTTTCAATACTGTTGATCATTTACTCCTTCAACTTTTCACGAATTTGTCGATCCAGCTCGCGCTTTTTTATTGTCTCGCGCTTTTCAAACTTCTTTTTTCCCCGCGCCAGTGCAAAGCCGATTTTGACAATTCGTCCCTTAGTATAGAGAGAAAATGGCACAATTGTCAACCCTGCTTCCTTGGTTTTTCCGATTAATCGATTGAGCTCTCGACGGTGAACCAGGATCTTTCGGTCGCGGTACGGATCATAATCTGCCTGATTCCCAGCCGGCTTATAGGGGCTAATGTAGGCGTTACGAAGCCAAATCTCGCCGTCTTTAAGGCTCACAAACGCACCCTTTAGCTGTACGTGCCCGGCTTTAGCTGATTTTACCTCCGCGCCGGTTAATTCTAAACCACCTTCATATTCTTCAATGAATTCGTAATCAAATTTGGCTTTTTTGTTTATGGCTAATTTAGGCATGGGGGTATTATACACAAATTGCTTAAATAAAGAAGGTTTTTCTGCTATACTGTAGGCATTATCAATAGAATATATCTATGCCTGAAGGAAAAGTTATCGCCATTTCCACTGGTACTATCCTCAAATTTTTTGCCGTGGTCCTGATTCTGGCCTTTTTGTGGTTCGTGCGCGACGTGGTGGCTATCGTTATTGTTTCCGTTTTACTTGCCGCATTGATCGATCCGTTTGCTGACTGGTTTCAAAAACATCGAATCCCGCGCGGGATTGCCGTGCTGGTAATTTATGTAGTTTTGTTACTACTGCTTGCCCTTGTATCGATTTTGATTGTTCCACCGTTTGTTGAACAGATTACAGCGCTTGTCACCAACTTTGGCTACGCTGATCAAGTCGGTGCCTACCTGGAGCAAATCAGAGCCTTTGCGGTCGAACAGGAGTTTGGCAACTTGTCCGAGTTTTCCGGGGCCTTTAATCAGGTGCTCGCTACGCTTTCCGGATTCGTTGGAGCGATTGTGGCAACCGTGCTTGTGCTCGTGTTGACCTTCTATATGGTAGTTGAGGAAAAGGCGGCTCGCAGCTTTTTCAAATCAGTTGCTCCAAAAAAATCAGAACCTCACCTGGCAAAACTGCTTGCCAAAATGCAAAACAAGGTCGGAGCCTGGTTGCGTGGACAAATTGTTCTTGGTTTGATTGTTGGGGTAGCCAGTTATGTTGGCCTAACTTTACTGGGGGTTAAGTACGCCCTGGTCTTAGCCATTATTGCCGGGTTGTTTGAAATCGTACCCTATATTGGTCCAACCGTGGCGGCCATTCCCGCCGTGGTGCTGGCCTTTATCCAAGATCCGTTTAAGGGGGTGCTGGTTTTGATTTTATACATTGCCATTCAACAGCTGGAAAACAACATTCTAGTACCAAAGATTATGCAAAAGGTGACCGGACTGAATCCAATCATTAGTATTGTGGCTTTGCTGGTTGGAGTAAAAGTGGCCGGAATTGTTGGAGCAATTTTAGCAGTGCCGGTCGCGGCCATGATCGCTGTGCTTTTAGAAGATGTAATGATAGATGAAAAATTTTGGAAAAATTTATGATGAGCCCTCACCCACGAACCTGGTTTCCGCTGGTTCTGTTTGGCCTGACCATGGCCTTGCTAATTTTTGTCTTTTCGTTTTATTGGACTCCCAAGAATACGGAAAACGTTTCCACCCCGCTTCCGGAAGTGACTGATGCTGACTATGAAGCCGGAGCACAATCAATCATGTCTGATTTTTGGGATTTGTATAGTGCCGCAGAAAATGATGAAGAAAAATTGGATTTAGTCACCCGAATTCAGAATAATATGTTGTCACTCGTGGTTACACCAAGCTATCAAGAGACTCATTTGGAATTTGTGATTGCTCTTAATTTGATGGAACAGGGGTTTGAAAATGATGACGCAAACAAAGTCGCTGAAGGGGAACGACGGTTGGAGGCCGTGTTTGAAGAATTAGAATGGTTATAATATGCGCGTAGAAAAAAGCGAAGACCTAAAACAAGAACTTCAAGAAACAAAAAAAGAGTTAGCCGCTCAAATTCACCAGGAGACCAAAAAAGGTCATCCTATTTTAACCTGTTTGATAATTGTTGTTTTGGTTCTTCTGATCTTTCTTGGTTTGGCTGGCTATTGGCTTTCCCTGACCGGGTTCGTTCAAGTTCCATTTTTTTCTGATCAGTTTTACACAGCACCGGAGCCAACCTACGAAGTTCAGCCCTATGGTCAGGCCATTGATGCCTATATCTCTGATGAGCTAACCGAAGAAATAAATGAACGAGTTCAGGCTACTGGCAGTGTCGAGATTGACCGGAACGTGACTTTGATAATTGAAAACGGTCATTTCACCGGAACCCTAAGAACTTATGCCGACCAAGAATCAAAATACGTGGATTCATCTCGGGCACAAGTGGCCGCCATACGTGAAGACGGAGCACTGGAAGTGTTTATACCTTTGGCCAACTCAAAACAGAAAACAGCCGTAGTTTTTGATTTATTGCCAAGCGTGGGTGATGATGGTTTACTAGTGGTGGAACTGACTGATATGCGTCTTGGTCAACTCCGTTTGCCGGATTGGTTCAGCCATACTTTTGTTAAGCGTCCGATTGAATTTGCCATCAATGAATTAAACAAGAATATCGGCAAGTATGCCAGGCTTGATCAGGTAGAAGTGGTGGAGAATGGTTTGGAAATGACCGGGGAGATCAGCGCAGAAATAATTCAACTTGAACCATGATCATCTTACACCGCATTTCAACCTTTTTTATTGGGCTCGTGGTAGCGGCCGGTTTTGCTTTGATGATCTATTTTCCGTTTTTGTCGCTCGGTGTAATTCCATCGGTGCTGTTGCTCTTGTTTGTTTTGTTGGCACGACTCAATGAGTGGCAGGTAGCCACTTATCGTTTTTGGAACTTTGTTGGTACCCCGATCATCTATGCTTTTTCCGGATTGGCTTTGTTTTTATTCTTTGAGGGTTCAACGGAAAAGATAATCATGGGGCTAGTGACCATGCTCGGAGTTTTCTTGTTTGCCGAACACCAGTTTGCTTATTTGCACACGCCTCCGCTTTACAAACCATACTCCCTAGAAAATCTGTCCCTGGTTCTGAACGTGCTCACCGTTTTCTTTTTAGCCGCGGCTTCAACGGGGTTGATGATTTTTTTGCACGTCCCGCTTGTTCTTACAGCGTTGATCTTTTTCACCCTGAATCTGTTTGTGGTTTACAACATGCTTTGGATTTCTAAGGTGGAACATTCTCGCGCCATTGCCTACGCGCTTGGCGGAGCAGTGATTTTGTCTGAATTGTATGCGGCTGTAGCCTATTTACCGATCAGTTTTTACGTGAGCGCGGCCGTGATCACAGTTTTCTTTTATGTTTATCAGGGCTTGTGTCGAGCTCATTTACTTGATAAGCTCACGCGGCCAATCATGGTGCGGTATGTTAGTTTAGGATCAATTATCGCTCTGTTGGTTTTAAGTACTGCTAAGTGGATATAAGTTATGAATGATAAAATCGATGTTGCCTGGGTGCAAATTGTGCGAGTTACAGTCTTGGCGCTAATGGTTGGTTTTGGGGCCGGGATAATTGGGGCGGTATTGACTGAAAATTACCTTTTACGATATTCGGATCAGTTGGAATACATCAGCGAACCGTTGCGCCTTAGTGAAGAAAAGCCGCGCGCTCTTCCGGGGACTTACGAAGAGGCGTTAGAAGTTGTCCGCACTCAAGTAGAGCCGGCGCTGGTTAGTATTTATCAGGATCAGTCCGAAATGTATCAGGCTGAAGATCAGGTCTATGTTCCGGACGAAGCTTTGGCCGCGGGAGTGGTTGTGACTTCGGATGGCTGGTTTGTGACTGCGGCTGATTCAGTATCCGGAAGCAGTGAGTTGGTGGTTGTGATTGGTTCACGGGTTTATACAATAGATGAAATCCATGAGGACGAAGTGACCGGTTTGGCATTGTGTAAAGTTGAGGGAGACAATTTACCGGTAGTTGCCTTTGGTTCTGGTGAGTATGTGAAAGAAGGAGATTTAGCTTTTGTAGTACCGAGCCGGAATAGTTTGGTGGCCACCTCTATTTTTAAAGTTGATACTTCAAGTGGTCAGATTCATGCCACTGAAGATTTGCTGCGCAGTTTCGAATTGTCAGAAACGTTGGAGCCCACGTCGGTCAGTGCTCCGGTAACCAACAGTGCGGGGGAGTTAATCGGTTTTCTAAGTTATGATGAATCCAGCGTTGGGTTGTCAGAAGTACGTCCTTTGCACCACATCATGCCGGTGATTGAGTCGGTGCTTCGTGATGGGGAAGTGAGTCGGGTGTATTTTGGAGCCACGGTCATGAATTTGTCTGAAGCGATCGGTTTGAGCGAAGAGCTCAGTCGGGGATACGACCAGGGAGCACTGGTTATCCGAGATCCGGGTTCAAGTTATGCTTCAGCGGTAGCCAATGGGTCACCGGCTGATATGGCCGGGTTGTTGGTCAATGACATTATTACCAGACTCAATGGAGAAACAGTCAACGGATTCCTTTCTTTTAACGAAATGTTGTTAGATTTAGAACCCGGGGATGAGATTACAATTACTGTTGATCGGGCAGGGGAAACGGTTGATCTGGTTGTGTTGCTTGGTATCTTGGAGTAACCAATGCATTGTTTTGGAGTAAAAAGTACGGTAAAATATATTCAACATGGCTAAGCCAAAATATTCAACAATTTTATTACGCGGTTGGAGCACCATTGTTTTGTTTGGGGTGCTCGGTCTTGTGTTGGCAGTAGTGCTTTCCTTTTTGCGTCCGCTTGAATACAGCTCAACCATTCGATTGCTGGTGATTGAAAACGTGGGTTCGGTTGATGCTTACACTGCGGCTCGTTCCAGTGAGCGGATTGCTGAAGATTTGGCCACCATTACCCACACCACCTCTTTCTTTAATAAGGTTATGGATGCCGGGTTTGCCATTGATGAGGATTATTTTCCGGATGATGATTTTAAACGCCGCAACGAATGGGAGAAAACAGTTTCCACCACAGTGGCTCGTGGTACAGGCTTGTTAACGATTAAGGTTTATCACGAGGATGTTGCGCAAGCAGAACAAATTGCTCATGCGGTTTCTTTTGTGCTGACAAATGAAGGCTGGACTTACACTTCCGGAAGTAATAGCACCATTCGTTTAGTGGATGAACCATTGAATTCTCGTTGGCCGGTGCGTCCAAATATCCCAGCAAACGCTTTTGCCGGTCTTGTGCTCGGGGGCTTGCTCGGAGTGGCCTACGTTATTTTGCAAACTGAACGGATTCGCCGTCGACATCAGTTGATAGATGAAGAATTTTAAGAAAAGTAAAGGCCGGTCCTGTTTGATTGACAGGGCCGTTTTTTTGTGATATTTTCTTTTTCTTGTGCCGACTAATTTCAGTCCGGCCAAGGGAGGACTTTACAAATGAACATGATGCAGCTTATTCCGCGGCAGGTGATGCGGATCGATCAACGCCTTTACGGCGAGGATCCGTTTCAGACCCTGCTGCGACTCTGGGAGCAGTCGCCGCATCACGTCCTCGACCTTGGCTCGGAAGGGCAGGTCGAGTTCGTGCTTTGTGACCCAAAGTATCTCCATGCGGTGGACCACGAGGAACATTACGGAATTTACTTTGGTGACATGACCTTTGTGTCGACCCTGACGCCTGAGCGTTGGATTCCGTTCGTGGTTCTTCATGAATGGGCCGAGCGACGGATTTCACGGGAGATGAGGCCAAGCCAGGATCCGAGTTCGCTCGGAGCACACTGGCAGGCCATCTATGGTGAACTGCGTTCGGCGGCCGTCATGCTCGACGAAGACGAGTTCTACATGTACGTCGAGTGGCGGCAGGCCGTGGAGCGCACCCGCTACTTCGAGATTGACCCGGACATCCAGGGGTACTTGGCTGAAGCCCGCGCCAAACGAGCCAAAGCTCTGCCGGTGTCCAAGTGGACGCGGTACAGCATCAAGGTGGCCGCGGCTATTCGGAGCGTTGGTTATGATGCCGCGCACGACATGAAAGCCAGTCATTCGGATCTGCTCTTGGCTGAACTGAAAGATCACGACGTGGTCATGGGTGACGTGTTTGCCCTGCTTTCGTACGTGGCCTTTCTGGACGCGGCCAGTGTGGCTCGCGTGCCGGTCTCCTTTTTGCCACTCGTGCACATCCTGGAGCGCGAGGTGACTCGACCGGTGTTGGAGTCGTTTGAAAGTGACGGTCAGTTCGTGCCCATCCGGCACTGTAACGGCCGGACTCGCCAGAGCGTGGAGGCGATCATGCGGCGCTTTGCCAGGATGCAGCACCGTTTACTCATTCGTCCTAACGGCACTGACGCTCCGGCTCTCCCCGAACTCTCTGATCAGTCGGCCCAGAAGACCGGAAAGACTGATTCGACTTCGAGCAGGTCGCTGCCCAAGATTTCGCCGCAGCTTACGCGCCTTATTCGTGGTCGCGCACTGCTAGGACAGCTTCTCGTGGAAATCCTCGAGGAGTGCCGCACGGCAGACGACCTGGAGTGCGCACTTGATAATCACGAACGGTCGCGTGATACCCTGGAGCGTCACCTGGTTACGCTCGGAATCGGGGTTTCTGCGCGGGCCGAGGAGCTTGGTCTGCTCACCCTGGGTCGGGTGCACCAAGTGTTGGTCGCCTGTCACGCGCCGCTTCCGGCGGCTCTTGCAGGCAAGACTTTTTGGGATCCGCGATCGGCCAATCGTGTGGTGCAGGACAACCTGTCCCTGATCAAGACCCTGCAGATGATCAACGAGATTGAAGACCTACACAGTTGGTTGCTCGATCACGTTGACTACCTGTACGACGGTGTGCCCTGGCTTATGAAAATCCTGACCGGTGAAGAAGAGGATCCGGACGGTCTGATGCGTCCGGTCATTTCCGAGGACGGTCAGATCAACCAAGACCAGCTTTGCTGGGTCATGGACGAACACTACGGAATCACCCTGTCCGCCCCTGCGGATGTGGGGGAAGGAGAGGAAGAAATGCCCGAGACCCACCCGATCTGTTACCACCTCTACGTTACTGGCGACGAAGCTGATGCTCTGCTCGAATTGCATCAGGCCGGTAGCAACGGTCTGCCCGGCGTGTCACAGCGCATCGGCCGGCACCTGCTTGGCAAGATGACAAGCGAAGGTGTCGTGCGGGGTAAGGGTAGGACCAGGTCGCGCAAGCACTTCCTGGATCCGCGGGTGGTGACCAAGTGTCGCTTCTTCCTGCGTGAGCCGGACAAGGAGGAGCCGTTCAAGTTCGGCAGGGTTTTGCAGAAGGTCGAGGAGACCACCGAGGATCCGGAACAGTGGAAGCATGATCTCGAGGAGATCGTGACCGCGCCTCGACCTGAGCCCGAGCCGGAGCCCGAGCCCGAAGCGGAGGAGGAAGAGTTGGAGGCTTGTGACCCCACGGAACCGACGACCAGGCCACCCATGCCCCTGCGTCCGTCCATGTCCGAGCCAGCTCCGGTGCACGTCAACCTGGAGCTTCACTCCAAGGACATCCTGCTCACCTTCCTGACCGAACAGGCCGGTCTTTCCTCAGAGGTGGCCGAGGTCATCAGCCCGGAGGTAGCTGAAGCGTACGCCGATGAACTGGCCGCCTGGCAGTTGGGTCGTTGGCAGATCGCGGAGCTCCAGAGCCACCTCGACCAGATGGAAGAGTACCTGGACAACTGCCGCCAGCTCCTTGAAAAGACCAAGTCTGACCGATCGGTCGGGCTCGAGCCGCTCAAGGAGCTGGCCCAGACCCTCAAGCAGAAGCTGGAGCTTGAGCAGAAGCTCAAGAAGCTCGTGGCTCGCCAGACGAGCTAATCCCATGTTCTAATCTCACCACTCACGGTCCGGAGCCGCCTATCTTGGCTCTGGATCGTTTCTTTTTTATCTTATTTTAGCCTTATTTTTACTCCCCCCTCTTGACAGAATCGTAAAATGGTGCTATATTGAGCCCTTCACTATGGAGGTCTTTGTCATGAAAATTTATAGAAATCGGAGCGTTTTAGCGGTTTGATGTTTGCTCGCAGTGTCTCCTCCTCACTGTGATGCTGAACGTCAAACCACTTAAACGTTTCGGAGGTGTACGGTTTTGCTTCGTTAAAACTATTTTGTCTTCTTTCAGACTGAAAGGTATGAGGGTGGGCGAGAGTTAGTTTGGCGAGGCAATACCGTGCACCTGCCTAAACGCTAGTTCGTTACAAGGTAGGTTTCAAAGAATTCGACCCGCCCCCGCGCGGGGCGATAACTAACCCCTGCGGGGGAGAGGAGATTCGCCATGACCCGTACTACCACCGCCCTGTTCACCGCCCTGTTCATCGCCCTGTTCTTGGCCGGCTTCGCGCTGGCGCAGGAGGAGGTCACTTCGGCCAAGGCGGCCGACGACGCCGACGACGCCGCGGACGACCAGGGCACCACCCTGGCCGCGCCCGGTGGCGCACCCGCCGGTTTGGCGGTGCCGCTGGTGCAGACCAGCTCGTCCTCGACCTCCTCGGTCGAGGAGACCCGCACCATGACGGTGCGGTCGTCCGGCCCCCTGCCGGATTGCGACACGCCAGAGTGCCGGGATCGGCGCCAGTGCGAGGCGGATCCGTTCGCCAAGTGCTGGGATGACACGCACAAGAAGTGCGTGTGCATCGACGGATACAAGTGGTCGGGTACGCTCGATCACTGTATCACCGAGCGCGAGTGGAACGAGAGAAGGGCGATGCAGATCGCCATCGGCAACTCTCGGGCCAACAAGGAGGCCATCGGTGCCGAGTCCGCGCGCAACGACGCGCAGGACGAAACCCTCGCGGACCATGACTGGGTCCTAAGAGATCACGCCGAGAAGCTCGGCGACGAGATCGCGAGGGGTCAGATCCACGATCGCAAGATCGACGGATTGCGGCGGGACGTCGACGACGCCAAGGCCAAGGCCGACGGCAACGAGCTGTGGCTCGTCAACCACGAGTGGCGGCTCGGCGACGTCGAGGGACGTCCCGTCCCGATGATCGACATCGGCCTGTCGGGCATGTTCCATGCCCGACAGGGTCTCGGTGACCCGGACGAGGATGACAACATCGCAGTCCACCGCACCGGTACGGCCGGGTACGTGATGGTCGACGCGCGTTTCGGCGCGCTCGATCCGCGGACCTCGGTCGGGGTCATCGGACTCGTCGGTGCGGGCCTCGGTCCCTCCGTGGCCGCTGACCCGGACATGATGACGGCTCCGGCCTTCATGATGTACGCGCTCGGCGGACCGGTGATCCCGCTGTCCCGTCGCGTCGAGCTCGGCGTGCTCGGCGGATTCTCGTTCGAGGCGACCGACATTTCGAACGGAGACTTGTTCCTAAGCAAGTCTTCGAACGGTGTCCTTGGGGTCGAACTGAACGTCGACCTCGTCGGACCCGTGGGCGTCTTCGTCCGCTTCCTCGGAGGCGGGGGAATCGCCAACGACCTGTACGAGGACGAGGAGAACGGCGGCGAGGTCATGCACCGCGCCGCCAGGACCCACTACGTCGGCCTCCAGGCCGGCGTGAGGTTCGGCCCCAGGGCCGATCCGCGTCCCACCCCGGCGGTCGCTTCGGCACCCGCGCCGGCCGTCACCTCGACGGCGTCGTCCAGCTCGTACATCGAGCTGATCGACCTCGACGAGGAGTAGGGGGGTCGCCTACCAACACTTATTCCCGAGGTTCGCACTTCTGCGGACCTCGGCACCCACCTGTATCCAACCTCGGTTGGGTTCAGATGTGTGTAGGGGTAACCCCTTGTGGTTACCCACACGAATGCACCCTACAATTTGGCAAGGATCAAGACTTACGGCAGGATTTCATGATTTCATAATTTTCAGAAAATTCTGAAATGAATAAATTCATAAATTTATAAAATTTAAAGATGATTCTCCGCTCCTGGGGTTAGGCCCGTGCGCTTTTTTCCAAAGCGTTCCTTTCACAGGGACTATTGCCAGACACCGTTTCTGTTCTAAGGCTCATTTATTCGGTCAATTCTTTAAAACAATTTCCTCGAATATCTGAACTTTATTAACAAAAGAGTGTTTGACAATAGTCCCGGCAATTTGCCTTTGGAAGGCGCCGGACCCAACCCCAAGAGCCACCCCCCAAGTTCGGGGGACGGGCACAATGTCCGACCCCGGAAATGGGGCGGAAAGGAGAACGACGATGAAGAACCTGAACCTGACCATGCTCCTGGTGGCCCTGCTGGGCCTGACCTGCGGTCTCGTCCTCACCGGATGCGGCGGCCTGCTGCTGCCGTACGACGATGACGACGACGCCAGCGACGACGATGACGACGCCAGCGACGACGACGACGCCAGCGACGACGACGACGCCAGCGACGACGACCACGAGTCCGAGGCATCGGCCAACTGCGACGGCGACATGGTCGAGGTCGTGGGGACTGAGCTGTCGGCCTGCCGTGCCGACATGTTCTGGCACGTCAACGGCAGCCTGTCGGCGCTCGACGTAGCCGTGACCGGCTACGGGTTCATGGACGAGGGCGAGGGATGGAGCTACGACTCCGACCTGGCCACCGTCTACACCAATGGATACGACGTCTTCGAATTCGACCGGGTCTCGACCGGCACCTACCGCTTCACGTTCATCACGGACGGGGGCGACTGGGCCGATCTCGGTTGCCCGGTGTCGAGCACCTTCTGCAACGCCAACACGGCGGAGCAGGAGGGCGGGTACTCGCTGTGCATCATCAAGCACAGCGAGTACCTCGAGGTCGCCTCGCAGTCCACCTGCGACGCCCTCGGCGACTGATGATCCTGCACCTCTCCCCTCCGTTCGCGAACGGAGGGGTACCGCAAGGAACCCCCTGTCGCACATCTGCGGCGGCTTCCGCCCCCCCCACCGCCAAGACGGTGTGCGGCAGGCGGGTTCTGCGGAACCACGTCATGAACGACCCCAACCTTCCTTCCCGGGGTCGTTCTTTCGTTATTATGATATTTAGGGGAGATAGCAGATTTCAGTAAATGTCTCTTATTTGTCCACGTGATCAGATAAGGACTATTCATCTAAAATAAGCCAAAATATTTCCGTTTAACCTTGACAAAATCGTGAAAATATGCTATAGTTGTATGTTCACAATTGAATAGAAGACCCTGTGTTTACAGGGTAAAAATGCGGTTTTAAGCTCTGTTTAGCAAAAATAGCCTTGAGTAGAGACAAGGCTTGAGCCTAAAACGTACAAAACAGGAGGGGAGAGAGTTGGAAATGTTTGATGCGCCCTGATCCTGTATGGGCGTTTTTGTGTAATAGAGCTTAACACCGCAACCTGTGCGGATCGATCGAGAGAATTCGGTTCGACCGCGTGGTGCGGTACGTACCTTACAAGGTTTCAGAATCATCAGATAGATATGTCCCCGAACGGCCATGGGGAAACCGCCCTTGCGCATTGTGCGCGTGTGGCGAAAACCCCCAAGGCCAGGGGGAAAGGAATAAGAACCATGACGAAGAACCTTATGGCAGCCCTGTTCGCGATCCTGTTCACCCTGACGACCGGCTGTGCCGGCCTGTTGCTCCCGCCCGAGTCCGACAACACCGCGGACGACGATGCGGGTGACGACGACACCGCGGACGACGATGCGGGTGACGACGACACCGCGGACGACGACGATGACACCGGCGACGATGACACCGGCGACGACGACACCGGCGACGACGACACGGGTGACGACGACACGGGTGACGACGACACGGG
>OZ246408.1:769363-772959 GCA_965231015.1 uncultured Gammaproteobacteria bacterium | reverse complement strand
GACGACGACACGGGTGACGACGACACGGGTGACGACGACACGGGCGAGCCCGACTCCGACAACGACGGATCGCCCGACTCCGAGGACTGCGACCCGTACGACAACGACGTCTACCCGGGCGCGCCTGAGGTCTGTGACGACAACGAGGACAACGACTGCGACGGCGACGTGGACGAAGCCGACTCGGACTGCGCCGCAGTGGACAACGACGGGGACGGGTACACCGAGGACACCGACTGCGACGACTCGGATCCGGATCTGAACCACGACGACGCCGACAACGACGGGTACTCGACCTGCGACGGGGACTGCGACGACTTCGACGACGACAATCACCCGAACGCCGCCGAAGTCTGTGACGACAACGAGGACAACGACTGCGACGGCGACGTGGACGAAGCCGACTCGGACTGCGCCGCAGTGGACAACGACGGTGACGGCTATGACGAGTCCGAGGACTGCGACGACAACGACGCGGATCTGAACCTCGACGACGCCGACAACGACGGGTACTCGACCTGCGACGGCGACTGCGACGACAACGACGATGACATCAACCCCGGCGAGGCCGAGATCATCGACAGTGGCGAGGACGAGAACTGCGACGGCATCTCCGAGACCAGCAGCCCCACCGACGACGACGGTGACGGCTACGACTCGAACGAGGACTGCGACGACAACAACAGCGACCTCAACCTCGACGACGCCGACAACGACGGGTACTCGACCTGCGACGGCGACTGCGACGACAACGACGATGACATCAACCCCGGCATGACCGAGGTCACCGATGGCATCGACAACGACTGCGACGGTGACGTCGACGGCGACGATCTGTTCTGCATGGACCTGTGCAGCGACGACCCGGACAACATGTTCGGCTCGAACTGTGGGTTCGAGAACGGAAACGTCAGTAACTGGAACATCACGGAGCAGTCGTTCAGCGACTACGACGTGGTGTGCAACGACGGCGAGGCCACCGAGGGCGACTGCTACCTCTCGGTCTGGTTCGACCGCACCGGTTACGAGACCGACTGCGGTGACGGCGTGGACAACGACAGCGACGGCGACGTGGACGGCGACGACGACGAGTGCATGTACTACATGGAGCAGTTCGCCATGAATTTCACCGAGGCAGAGATGCCGGAGGGGGAGTTCTGCGAGTTCTACGTGGACGTGCGAGTCGTAGGGACCACGTCGTTCATGTACGTGTTCCAGGTCATCCAGGACGATGACCCGTGGGCCAACGTCAGCGACTGGGCCTACGACACGTTCACAGCCTGGGACTACTGGGACGAAGAGCACGTCACCTGGACGGTCAACGCCGAAGAGGGTGACCGTCGTGTCTCAACCATGTTCGGGCAGATCCCAAACATGGTTGAGCTCCAGATGGATAACTTCCGTCTGGTGTGCCAGTAGTAGGGATCAACAGCCGTTGACCCCTACGCCTGAAACCTGACCGTCCCGTCTGACGGGGCGATCTAACATGGTGCCCCCGCGGGAAGCACCACGTTCCCCTCAAGATGCTCCCGCGCCTCGCACCCCTGTATCATTACCGGCAATTCGGTCGGTCACTGATACAGGGGTGCATTTATTTAACTCTTTTTTACCGTAACTTAGCCTAAAAATATGGGTATATTGGGATACAGAGGGTTTAAGGGGTCTAAGAGATTTCAAGGGGTTGACAAAAACTAGTTTTTTTGCTAAATTATCACGTTATCTATTGCGCGCTTATGGCAGCTATTAGGAGGCTGGTTATCATAAGGGCACAATTTTTACGTCTGTGCTACGCGCGCCACGCGTGTGGCATAGGCGTTAATGGACGTTCACAATGTGCGACCTGCCTTTTGCCCAGGCAGCGCACTTAAATAAACGCTTCTTGAAAGGAGCTAAGGGCGATGACGAACCTAAGGATGGTTTTCGTGATCGTGTGCGCCTGCCTGGGCGTCATGATCGGAACCGGTTGTGACCAGGACAGCGACGGGTTCAAGGGACCCGGCGATGACTGCAACGACCTGAACCCCAACGTCAACCCGGACGCGGAAGAGGACTGCGACGGGATTGACAACAACTGTGACGGAGTGATCGACGAGGGCTGTGACGACGACGATGATGACGACGCGACCGACGACGATGACGATTCGGGCGACGACGACACCGAGCCCGAGGACAACGACGGTGATGGCTTCGACGAGTCCGAGGATTGCGACGACAACGACGAGGACATCAACCCGGACGCCGAAGAGGACTGTACCGACGGAGTCGACAACGACTGCGACGGTGACGCCGACTGCGACGACAGCGACTGTGACAACGTCACGGACTGTCTGGATGCCGACGGCGACGGGTACCTGGACGGCTACGGCGACTGCGACGACACGGACCCCACGGTCTACTCCGGTGCGCCGGAGCTCTGCGACGGCGTGGACAACGACTGCGATGGCTCCGTGCCGAGCGACGAGATCGACAACGACGGCGACGGTATGAGCGAGTGCGACGGCGACTGTGACGACACGGACTCGAACACGTACTACGGTGCGACCGAGATCTGCGACGGCGTGGACAATGACTGCGACTACGCCCTGCCCACCGACGAGCAGGACGTGGACGGTGACGGCGAGATGGAGTGCGCGGGTGACTGCGACGACAACGACCCGGACACCTACACCTCGGCCTCCGAGCTCTGCGACGGCGTGGACAATGACTGCGATGGCTCCGTGCCGAGCGACGAGATCGACGACGACGGCGACGGTATGAGCGAGTGCGACGGCGACTGTGACGACACGGACGACACTCGTTACCCGGGCAACTCCGAGGTCTGCGACGGCGTGGACAATGACTGCGACTACGCCCTGCCGACCGACGAGCAGGACGCAGACGCCGACGGGCACATGGAGTGCGATGGTGACTGCGACGACAACGACGCCGTGGTCTACCCCGGTGCCTACGAGGACTGCGACGGTATCGACACCGACTGCGACGGAAGTCCGGACGCCGACGAGATCGACGACGACGGTGACGGCTTCTTCGAGTGCCAGGGTGACTGCGACGACACGAACGCCGACATTTACCCGAGCGCCACCGAGGTCTGCAACGGTGTGGACGACGACTGCGACGGCATCGTGCCCGGCGATGAGCTGGATGACGACGGTGACGGGTACCTGTACTGCGACGGTGACTGCAACGACAACGACGACACCGTCAACCCCGGCGTGACCGAGATCTGCGACTTCATCGACAACAACTGCGACGGGTCCATCGACGAGGGCTTCGACGCCGACCTCGACGGGTACACCACCTGCGAGGACGACTGCGACGATACCGACATGACGGTCCACCCGAACGCCAACGAAGGTTGCGACGGGTTGGACACCGACTGTGACGGGTCGATCCCGGCCGACGAGACCGACGACGACGCCGACGGTATGAGCGAGTGCGAAGGCGACTGCGATGACGGTGACAACGACGTCTTCGACGGCGCCACTGAGGTGGCCGACGGCGAGGACAACGACTGTGACGGAGTGATCGACGAGGGAACCGACGCCTACGACGACGACGGGGACGGCTACTCCGAGGACGACGGGGACTGCGACGAC